>CAKRJK010000236.1 GCA_934351705.1 uncultured Lachnospiraceae bacterium | reverse complement strand
AGTCTGCATTATCCACCAGCCTCGGCTGACTTTCCTCCGCAAAGACAGGCATTGCTGTCGTAATACAGAGAATCAATACAAGTAATAATGCTGATAATTTTTTCTTCATCTGTATTTCCCTCCTAAATCAGCCATATCAAATAAGAGATGATGTACGCTACCACTCCTATGATGCCTGTCAATCCAAATAACCATTTTTTGTATGCCCCTTTGTCAACTGGAAGATCTCCGACCAGCTTTCCGGTCTGTCCGTTCATTGCAAAGGTGTATTGTTTATCTTTCCATGTCGTATTTAAAATCCAAACCGGATACAGTGCATATTTTGCTTTTCCGTTGTGAAGCTGTACGCTTGAGGACTCCGGTATCACTGAAGTATAACCTTTGACCGTCTTTGCAAATACATCTTCCGTACTCTTTTTAATACGCTCGTTTGCACGCGTAATGCTCTGTTCTGCATCGACATCATATTTGTCCGCAAGGTAACCTGCGAGATATGCCGTCTGGAAATCAACCGCCTCTTTGAACTTGAACGGCTCAATGGATTCCATCAAATCATCTGCCATTTTGGAGGAACCGTCAACCGGCACTTTTTTAAAGCTGACATTTCCGCCACGCACTACGGAATAAAAACTGGTTTCCGTATAGTCGTATTTCTTGTCACTCCACACGCGGGTTTTCGTTGCTTTATAACGAATATTTGCGTCTACGTCCGCATCAAAAAGCCAGAACGGAACATAGATTCCCTTGATCTCATCAATATGATTCTGGTCTTTGAACACTTTCGGCAACAATCTTTTGCCTTTATAGTGTTCTGTCAGTGCCGCTTTTGCAGCTTCTTTGTCAAGTTTGAACGGAATGACATAGTCAGGCTTTAACGCTCCCGAAAACTGTCCTTTTAATACGACCGGATTATCGCAGTACGGGCATTTTGTAGATGCCATATTCTCATCGCCGACAATCTCGCCTCCGCAGGATTTGCAGACATAGGTACAAAGACCGTCTGTCTCTCCCTCCTGCCAATCGGTACCGGCGGAAGTCTCCCATGACATATCATCTGCCTGTTCGTTTTTCAAGTCTTCGTCGTAAGCCGCCAATGTCTCCATTTCAAATTCCGTATCACAATACGGGCATTTCATTTTTTGTAATCCGCTGTCGAAAGCGATCGCGCCTCCGCAACACGGGCATTTGTATTCTTGTATCGTATCTATGGTAATCTCCTCCTCCATTTATGGAATCTTATCGTTTGATGTCGTTCTCGTCAAAAACATCACCGCACTCCGGACAGAATTTCGGTGGATGTGTTGGATCTTCCGGTTCCCATCCGCATTTATCGCAACGATATAACGGTGCTCCTTCCGGTTTCTTTGCTCCGCAGTTCTGACAGAATTTTCCTTTATTGACTGCTCCGCAGGAACAGGTCCATCCGGTCTCTTCCGGTTTTGGTGAACCGCACTCCGGGCAGAATTTTCCGGTTGCTACCGTTCCGCAGGAACAAGTCCAGCTTCCTGCCGGTGCCTGCGCTGCCTGTGCAGGTGCAGCCTGTTGTTGTGCCGCCTGCTGCTGTCCCATAGCAAAAAGATTCTCTGCATTCATTCCTCCGGCATTCATTGCCATGCCCATTCCCATGAATCCTGCCATAGCACCGCCGTTGTTGCCTGCCGCTGTCTTCATTGCGTCTGCCTGTGCTCCGACCAAAGTTGCCGCTGCCATAGACGGATCTCTCATCATTCCGGTACGCTGTGCCTGTTTGATCATCTCTGCATCTTCGTCCGGCAAAGTCACGGAACCAAGTGCCACACTCACTACTTTTAATCCGCGGAGTTCTCCCCATTTCTCGGAAAGAGCTTCATTCATTGCTTTTTCTAACTCGGTATTGTGCGTTACAATCTGGTTCGGGCGAAGCTCCATATCGGAAAGTTTTCCGAATGCAGGCTGCAATGCACTGATGAACTCTGTCTTTAACTGTCCGTCTAATTCTTCTCTGCGATACTCATTCTCTACATTTCCGCAGACATTTGTGTAGAACAATAACGGATCTGCTATCTTATAGGAATACACACCGGAACAACGTACGGATACGTCAATATCTAAGCCGATTTTGGAATCCACTACACGAAACGGGATCGGGTTTGGTGTTCCGAATTTGTTGTCGATCAATTCTTTCATGTTGAAATAATAGACTCTCTGGTCTTTTCCGGTGTCTCCGCCGTAAGTAAATCGTTTTCCGATTGTCTGGAACGTCTGTTTGATACCCTCACCGAAACTTCCTGTAAAAATGCTCGGTTCCGTGGATGTATCATATGTAAATTCTCCAGGTTCGGCACAAACTTCCACTACTTTCCCCTGCTCCACAATGATCATACACTGTCCGTCCGCTACTGCTATACCGGAACCGTTTGAAATAATGTTGTCGTTTCCCTTTGTGTTGGAGGAGCGTGAAGATGTCTTCTTCTGTCCTTTCGTTACCATGACATTTTTGTCCATCGCCTCACAATAGAAGAATTCTTTCCACTGGTCTGCAAGAGTTCCTCCGGCTGAGCCAACTGCTGCTTTGATAAGTCCCATAATGTCTCCTTTCAGTATTTTCTTTTTCAAATCTTATGCTTTTATTTTACACTGAATGTGACTTGTCTGTCTAGCAAAAAGCGACGGTTTATTACAAATGTGGGATAAGTTTTTGGGGGTGGACGGGGCGGTGCTTGGTTACAAATGCTGTTGAAAGGCTTTGTGCAGCTCTTAAGAATCACAAGCCAAATAAAACACGCATTTTCCAATGTCTGAACAACGTGAGTTTTGGAAAATGCGTGTTCGCCTTATTTGGTGAGGATTCTTTAGAGATGCTAAAAGCCTTGATAGCAGTTTGTAACCAAGCACCGCCCAGCCCGAACCGCCATTGCATTGCGGCAGGAGCAGGAGAACGACTCCGCTTTAATTGTGTGGTTTGTTTTTAACACAAAACGGCTACCGTTTCTGATAGCCGTCGTATGTATTATTATATTTGTTTCTTTTGCTTAAAAAACCAGAATTTTTCTCTATATTTGAAAACTTTCCAAGTCATCGGGTACATATAGATTACCTGAAAAATATTCTTTGCCCTCTTTTG
>CAKRJK010000235.1 GCA_934351705.1 uncultured Lachnospiraceae bacterium | reverse complement strand
ATCCGGTATCATATCACGTTCGATCAACGCTCTCATAAAATCATACTCTGTCTCGGACGCTGCCGGAAATCCGACCTCGATTTCTTTGAATCCGATCTCAACAAGCATCTGGAAAAACTCCAGCTTTTCATCCAGACTCATCGGCTCGATCAAAGCCTGATTGCCGTCTCTTAAATCTACGGAACACCAAATCGGTGCCTTATCGACATGGTCTTTTTTTACCCAATCATATTCACAAACCGGCGGCATAAAATACTGTCGCTCATATTTCTGTACGTTATTCATAATAGAACCTCCTAGCTCAATCATCCTATCATAAATTAACGTATTTGAGAATGATTAAATTTAATCATTTTTATTGACTTATTTTAATATTTTCAAGAATATCATTTAATGCCGTTCCGCTGCTGGTATGACAGCGGATAATGTCTGCATTGCTCTTCTCTGCCTCTGCAACGGCAGATTTTACCATCTGGTGTGACACGGTATTCGTGAACAGGATTAACACATCGGGACTTCCGATCTGATTTCCGAGATTTCCTGCTTTTTTTGTAAAAACCTTTGCCTTGCATTTGTGATTTTTACAGATTTGTTTGTATTGGGCTACCATACGGTCATGCCCACCGACAATTACAACACTCATAAGACCTTCCTCTTTTTATTACATAGCTGCCAACTGTTTTCCGAGATTCTTGCACGCTTCCAGTGCGTCTGCATCCGGATACTCCTGGCAGATCAATCCTTCACGGTTCAGTACATTTGCTCCTGCGTCCAGCATTCTCTGCTCCCAGTCACGCATCCATTCGCCGTCGCCCCATCCGTAAGAGCCGAATAAAGCGATGTTTTTTCCTTTGGCAAATGTTTCTACTTCTTCTACGAAAGGCTCCATCTCGCCCTCTTCTAACACTTCTGCTCCCATTGCAGGGCATCCCATTGCAAAAGTTGCTTCTCCCTCTAAATCTTTTGCTGAGATGTCGGATACGGAAACCACTGCACATTCTTTTCCTGCCTCTTTGATTCCCTCGCCGATTGCCTCTGCCATCGCCTGTGTATTTCCTCCCTGTGACCAATATGCTACTGTAATTTTGCTCATGCTATCATCCTCCTGATTCCTATTCCGCGATGAAGTTTTCTTATTATCTGCTCCTTCGCCTCATTATATGCTTCAAAAAGTGCCACAGCCTCGACTACATTTCCGTAGACTTTCCAATATCCGGTGTAAAGATAGTTCTTTCCCCGGTGCTCAATAAAGCCTAACACATCATCTACCGGATACCCCAAAATCAGTCCGATTTCGTGAGGAAATTCTCCTTTTTCTTCAAAATGAGCCGCATATCTTTCTTTTAACTTCGTACAGATTGCTTCAAATGTGATTTGGTCGTAACCGAACATTTTCATTGCATCTGCGGTCCTTTTCTCATTCAGATATGCCTCAAGCTCTTCCTTTTGATAGAGTAGGAACATCTGCTTTTGAGGTGACTGATAGATGAGTTCTACCGAAATCCTGGTCCCCTGAAATATTTCAAATACGCTCTGTGCATCCTGATGTTGGACAATCAGAAGATTTGATATTTTAATCCCTTTTAAAAGCGGTGCACATTGAAGTGCAATCTGCGTCTGCAATTCCTCCAGATTTAGTTCTTCTACAATTTGAAATACTTCCTGACTCATGGCTCTTTCCTTTCTGGTTAGTCTCAACTAACTCTCACTTAGATTAACGGATTTTGAAAGAAAAATCAAGAGGTTTAATGACGAGCTTTTCTCAATAACCTACTCGGCGTTCTTTAATGCCTCTTCCATCGGGATTTTTTTGATCTTGCGGTTCAGCCACAAGGATGCAATCCAGTAAATTGCCATGCCCAGCACAAACATTTCCACAAATACCGCCGGTTTCACGTAAAAGGTCAGCCATCCGCGGATTTCAAACATCATCACTTTATAGATGACACGAATCACATAATAAGTGAGCGGAATCGTGATCAGTTGTGAGATCAAAACGACGATTGCCGTACTTCTGTTATAAAGTCTGCTGATTTCTTTATTGTTGTATCCCAAAATCTTGATCATGGAAATCGGGATTGCATTTCGTTCAATCACAATCTTTGCCAGAAGAACCAGCGTTAAGAAGTATGTCGCTATCGCAAAGCCGTAAATAAGATAAAATGTCTCTCCCATAGAATCAGTCAACTGGTCTGCCACAATCGTCAGATCATGCTGTGTGATCACAGAGCCGATCATCTTCTCGTCGATGTCGGTGATTTTCTTATTTGAAAAATAGCCGTTAAAGTAATCCTGATCCAGATCAAACGTATCGCAGTACTCCTCCATGCTCATAAAAACAGTCAGTGCCGGAGGATAGTGATAGGAACCGGCAACCCGGAAGCTATACTTTTTGCCCGTATACTTTTCTTTGAGTGTGATCTTTTGTCCTTCTTCCAAGCCGTATTTTTCCATGTATCCGTCTGATACCATCACTTCATTCTTGCCGGTAGGAAGTTTTAAATCCTCTAAATATTTTGAATCATCCGTGACTCCGTAAATGGTAATTTCTTCTTCCTCTGCTGTCTCCAAAGATTTGACACCGTATTTTTCCGCACCCTTTGTCTCTGTCGGGAGCGGTGCTTTTAAAATATACTGATATTTGGAGATTTCACTTTGTTTCACATCGTTTTTGTAATGCTCTAACAGCGGAACCATCATCATACCGAACATCAAAAGCAGGTTCGCAAACCAGATACCTAAAAACAACGTCAGGTATGCGGATTTATTCTGCAATACGATTCTTGTGCGGAATCTTCCGAAGAATGATTTTCTTCTGAGCTTCATTGCCTTATGCTTGCCCTGTTTTCTCAAATCTTTACGCAAAAACTGAAGCGGCGTATAACGGAATTTTCTGCAAAGCACAATCCAGTTGATAAAAAACAATAGCAGGCACGGCACTACGGTTGTCAGTATAAATGCCTCTGCGTTCCATACGGTCTGATAAGTCGGCAATGAATAACTTGCATAATAAATATTCACCACAACCTGTTTCATTACCGTATATCCCAGAATATTACCAATCAACGCAGCACTCACCGCCACCAGAGACGGCAGGATCAGATAATGTCCGATCA
>CAKRJK010000234.1 GCA_934351705.1 uncultured Lachnospiraceae bacterium | reverse complement strand
ACGGTACACCCTGCCTTGCCGCCGCAAAGGACAGGATCAAAGTGGTCGGAAGTATCTGTGTATGAAAGTTGGTAACCGCCAGATACAGCCCCGGCAAGACCATTGCCAGAAAGGATGCCGCATAGCGGATCATTCTTCCTAACGATGCGACCTCAAACCGGTTGTAATAGTCATCGCTTGTCTGAATAAACGAGTTATAATCCGTCGGCAATATCAGGGCAACCGGAGAATTGTCGCAGAGCACAACCACCCTGCCCTCCAAAAGCGACATCGCTGCCCGGTCCGGTCTTAGTGTTGTCTGAAATTGCGGAAACGGTGACAGCCACTTTTTTTCGGAAAGCTGCTCGATCACTCCGCTGTCCATCACGCCGTCTATTTCAAAATCTTTTAAACGTCTGTCTATCTCCTCCAAAACACTTTTCGGTGCGATTCCCTCCATGTAGAGCAGGCTCAGGCTTGTATTGCTCCGCACACCCGCCGTTCTTTCCAATACTTTCATCTGCGGCGTACGCAGCCTTTTTCTGACCAGTGCAATGTTTGCTTTTACGGAGTCCGAAAAACCCTCGTTAGAACCGCGGATGACTTTCTCGGAATCCGTTTCCGTAACGCCCATTCCCGGATAACCGTTGTCTGCGATTTTAATGGCACGGCAAAAGCCGTCAATCATCATGACGGCATCTCCTGTCAGCATTGCGGCAGACGTGTCCTCAACCGTGGTCAGATAGGCAATATCGACTGCTCCGAAACTGTTTTTTTCTAACGCCTCATAAAGTTCTTTCTCACTCATTGTACAAAGCGTGTCTATGATTTTACTGAGGACCGTCTTGTCCACTAACATATTTCCAACCGTTGTCTCTATAAAAAACACCAGACAACAGATGTCATGATTCTCACCGAGATAAACTTCATTGTGTTTTATATCACTGCAATCCTTGTATAAATCCAAAAATGCTTTTCCGTCTTTTTTGATGTCCCCCGTAAGGATGTGTTTTTCCTGCGATTTCATATGATGTTCCTTTCCCGTTGCAATGATTTCCGATAAAACAAAAAGAGACAGGCAAAACCTATCTCTTTTAATATCTTCATTTTCTGATTACTTTATACAAATTTTGTTAATTCTGCTCCCGGATCATTTTCTTGACTACTTCCGCCTGATTTTCCACATGGATTTTCATAACGGATTTTACTTTTTCTTTGTCTTTGCATTTTAATGCCTCCACGATAACGCGGTGTTCCTGCATTAAAGTCGGATACGCTTTTTCGTCCTTGAGGTATTCTACACGGTAACGATAAATCTGTTCCCGCAAATTGCTCAGCATATTCATAAGCTTGGTATTGTCGGTTGCCCGATAGATTGCATCATGGAATTTGACATCTGCCTGTGCAAGTCTTCGGATGTCCTCTGATTTGACACTCTCCTCAAATTCTATCATATGCTGTTCAAGCTCTTGTATCTGCTCATCTGTCATCTTATCACATGCCAAAGAAACTGCCAGCTCATCCAAGACCTCGCGGATCTGCAATACATCTTCCATATCTTTTTCTGTCATCTTGGCTACTTCCGCACCTCTTCTCGGTATGGTGACTGCAAGCCCCTCCTGCTCCAGCATACGGATTGCTTCACGGATCGGAGTTCTCGAAACTCCCAGCTTTGATGCCAACTGTAACTCCATCAAACGCTCGCCCGGCTTTAAATCTCCTTTTAAAATTGCCTCTCTCAATGTCTGAAATACAACATCCCGTAATGGAAGGTAGGCATCCATGTTAAGTTCTAAATTATCTGTCATCTTATTCCCTACTTTCTATTATTGTATATTGTCGTGAGATAAAGCTGCTTTGCAAGTCCTGTTCTCTTGACTGCCGTAAAAGCCTTCTTTGCACTTTTGGTATCTTCAAACAGACCGAATACCGTCGGACCGCTTCCGCTCATCATCGCATTTAACGCTCCCGCCTGTTTCATGGTCTCCTTCAAAGTCTCTATCTCCGGATAATTCGGAATCGTCACGGTCTCTAATACATTTCCCATATCATCTGCGATTCCCTGTAAATCTTTTTTTCTGATGTCTGTAATTAACGCATCAATATCTGGATGAATGGTTGCATCATCCAACTGTAAATTTTCATAAACAAATTTTGTTGACACGGAAATTCCCGGCTTTGCGATCAACACCGGACATTTCGGCATCGGCGGCAGGGAGGTTAATTGTTCTCCGATTCCCTCTGCCAGTGCAGTGCCTCTCATCAGACAATACGGAACGTCCGCTCCGAGCCTGACACCACGTTGTTTTAACTGTTCCATCTTCAGTCCGAGTCCGAACATTTTATTCATTCCGTATAATGTAGCTGCCGCGTCGGTACTTCCGCCCGCCATTCCTGCTGCCACCGGAATATGCTTTTCTAATGCGATTTCAACCCCTTCTTCAATGGAAAATTCTTTGATCAAAAGGTCTGCCGCTTTGTAAATCAGATTGTTCTCGTTGACCGGAAGGTAGTATAAGTTTGAGGAAAGATGGATGCCCGCTTTTTTTGACTTCCTGATTGTCAGCCAATCATAAAGATGAACCGTCTGCATGATCATTCGCACATCATGATAACCGTCTTCTCTTCTTCGCAAAACATCAAGACCTATATTTATCTTTGCTAACGCTTTTAGTTTTAACTCATCCATGTTTTTCTCCTGTACTTTGTATACAAAATACTCTATCGGTAACTCCCGAAAATGTCAAGTCTTAATTTTTTTCAAACACACCCAAAAACCGCCGTATCAGAAACCCGGCATTTATCTGCCCTATGTACTCTGATACGACGGTTGCGTTCTGTTTTTACAGCTAATAAAGCTGTCACACAAATATTGTCTTTAGGCTTCTGTCTTATTGTCTGTGTCAGCTGCCTTCTCTGTCTGTCCGCTCTCTTTTTTCCACTGTGCGAATTTCTCTCTTACCGCACTCATGGTTTTATTGGAGATATCCGGCAATTCCTTGCCCCATGATTTGGTAGCAAGTTTGAATCCTTTTTCTACTGCTTTTAAGAGCTCATCTGCTTTGGATGCATCTCCGCCCGAAAGAGCTTTTGCAAATTCTAAGATACGGTCTGATGTCTGGTTTACTCCCCAGTATCCGTCCTCTGCAATGT
>CAKRJK010000233.1 GCA_934351705.1 uncultured Lachnospiraceae bacterium | reverse complement strand
TCATTTACAGGAATCAGATGTAATTGTTTTCCTATGTATTCTGTCTGGCTTTTTTGCAGCAGCATATCTGCCATTTGCCGAATAATTGGGATTAATTCATCATGTGCATAGATTCGGACTTCCTCGTTTTGTTTTCCTTTTTTCATTGCCTGACAGATCACCCGCATCATCCAGATAACGCCCATTACATGATCCACGTGCTTGTGTGTGACAAAGATGTCTTTTATTTGCAGTTGGTCGATTCCCGCTTCTTCTAATTGACGCAGGATGGTATTGCCGCCACCGCCGTCTATGATAAAGTATTGATTTTTTTCTTTGATTGCAAAACAGGTGTTATAGCATTTGGTTACCAGTGCATTTCCTGTTCCCAGCATTGTCAATTCCATCGTGTTTTCTCCTTTTACTCTCATACTTGCTTTTTCTCCTATGAATTGTACCAGATATACGATTATCGCAAAACCTCCTGACATGATAAATAGCGTCGGCATACTGACAAAGTTTAAGATAATACCCGAAAGTGCGGAAAACACCGGCACTACACACAACGCAAACATGCTTGAGATTGCCGATACCCTCGCCAGATAATCCTGTTCGATTTCCCGAAAGAAACGAATTTGTATAATAAAATTGCTCGCAGCAATTCCAAATCCGAGCAATCCCATGACTGACAGCATGTAATCCTGTCCGTGCAAAATATCTTCTATATATGGCACTTGGTACACATTAATAGGAATAAATACAACATTAATGATACAGGTAAAAACACAAATATCAAGTACTTTTTTATGTTTTCTGACATAGAAAAATCCTTCCCGAAGGTCCTTGATTCCCTGTTTGATTTCCAGTTTTTGATATTCTTTTTTCCGATCTTTATAGATGACACGAGTATTCCGCAAATCAGAAATGTGATGGCATCGATCATGAGTGCTATCTCTAAACTGCTCTGGGAAATAATCGCGGTTGAAATTGCTAAACCGAAGATTTCTGTTAATTTTGTTAATGCCGCCTCCAGTGCCAGTCCTTCTTCTTTCATTCTTCTTTTAAGATTTTAGGCAAAATTCCTGCCGAAGCGGGTGCCCGAAATGATTCAAAAGACGAATTTAAAAATGTGATTACATACAAATGCCATACCTGTATCTGTTCAAGCAGGCAAGGCACTACGATCATGCTGACGCACAAGCCCCGTCCCCAATCGCAGATTGCCATGATTTTTTCTCGTCTTTATAGGTGGAAACCGCACCCGAAATAATGCTGAATATCAAATTGGGAAGCCCGTTGACAGCAAACAGCGTTGCCACTAACATCGTAGAACCGATGACACGATAGATCAAAATGGAAAAAGCAATGGTGTCAATGCCATCTCCGAATCTGGAGAGGGCGGCACCTGTTAATGCTTTGAGAAAATTGTGTTCGGTTTTGAGGTTTTTGTATTTGTTCATTTATAAACCCTTGTGACATTTTCTTCCACAAAGTGCGGTTCCACGGATATATCCACACAGCCAAGTCCTTGATATATCTTTTGTTCACAATGTCCACACGTTACTGTGCAAATGGATGTCTGCGACAGATTAATTGCTCCTGCACTCATACCGATTACAATTCCGGAATGTTGTCGGATGACCTCATCTAACCCGTATTTCAGTAAATAAGTATGTTCTGCTATGGTATCTCCACCGGAAATCCAAACTACATCCGCTTCCTGCACTTTTCTTTTGGCGTACTCCTTTGTCATTCTTCCGTCTACCACACAGGCTTCATGAAAAATGATCCCCTTTTCATGAAAGATGTTAAGAATCAATCTGAAATATTCATCTGTTTTTTTGTAATTGTCCTCAAAATCGGAGGCAATAAATGCAAACCTATCTCTTTTTTGGATGAGCTTACAAAATTGCTCCGTTACCTCGTGATTGAAACCGTGAGGAAACAAGCTGCTTAATATGTATGTTCCCATAATCTTTCTCCCTAAATATATATTATCATTTATCTCCCGGCACCAATCCACGTCCCCTTTGATCCACGATAATAAAACAGCCCCACCCACGGCTACACCGCCGCGGATAGAGCCATCCTTGTGCTTTATTTAATCTTTAATGTCAATACGCACCAACGATTTCCGAAGTGCAAACTCTGCTCTTTTCAAATCCACCTCATCGGTATGGGATTGGATTCTCTTTTCAGCACGCTCTTTTGCTGCCTGTGCCCGTTGCACGTCGATTTCATCCGGCCATTCGGCTATCTCTGCCAAAAGTGTGACTTTTTCCGGGAGAATCTCCGCAAATCCGGCATGAACTGCCGCCTCTTTCTTGCCGTCCTCCTCGGTAATCGTAACAATTCCCGGAGCAAGTACGGTGGTCAGCGGAATATGGTTTTTGTAAACACCGATCTCTCCGTTTGCTGTCGTAAATTCAATCATCGTTGCCTGACCTTTGTAAAAAATACGATCCGGCGTGATAATCTCTACTTCAAAAATTCTGTCATCTGCCATATGTCCACCCCTTACTGCATGCGGGCGCGTACTTCGTCAATGCTTCCTGCATTCAAGAAATAACTTTCCGGAATATCGTCATGCTTTCCTTCCAGAATCTCTCTGAATCCTCGAATTGTCTCTGCAATCGGAACATATTTACCGTCTAAGCCCGTAAACTGTTTTCCTACAAAGAACGGCTGGGATAAGTATCTTTGTACTTTTCTCGCACGACTTACGATGAGTTTGTCATCCTCTGATAACTCATCCATTCCCAAAATTGCAATAATATCCTGCAACTCTTTATATTTCTGTAAAATCTCCTGTACACCTCTGGCTACCCGGAAATGTTCCTCTCCGACAATACGCGGATCCAAAATTCTGGAGGTAGAACCCAACGGATCTACCGCCGGATAAATACCAAGCTCTACGATGGAACGATCCAATACGGTAGTCGCATCCAGATGGGCAAATGTTGTTGCCGGAGCCGGGTCTGTCAAGTCATCCGCCGGTACATAAACCGCCTGAACGGATGTGATAGAACCGTTCTTTGTGGAAGTGATTCTCTCCTGCAATGCACCCATCTCTGTCTGCAATGTCGGCTGGTAACCTACTGCGGACGGCATACGTCCGAGCAATGCGGATACCTCAGAACCTGCCTGGGTAAAACGGAAAATATTATCAATGAAAAGAAGT
>CAKRJK010000232.1 GCA_934351705.1 uncultured Lachnospiraceae bacterium | reverse complement strand
TAGTATAACATTGGAAACGCTCCTTTTCAACAGATTCCATGTTTTTCATATCGGTTATGCACCCATTGATTTTACGATCAACAGTTTATCTCCCTTTTTGATCTGCTCGCTTGCAAGCTCGTTTGTCATCATAATATCCTCGACCGTGGTGTGGTTCTCTTTGGCAATATTCCAAAGTTCATCCCCCTCCTTTGCAATATAGCCGACCAGTCCCGGTATCTTTTGAAGATTCTCATAATCTGCCTCATGGCAGTCGATGTCCTCAAGTTTTCTTCTCTTTTTCGTGGAAAATGCGATCAGATTCAAGTTGATTACCGCCTTGATCTCCACCTGACTGTTGTCGATTAAGATTGTTGTCAACTGCTCTAAACCGGATTCCAGTTCATAGCGGCTGTCCGGCTCGATTCCCGGAACTTCAATTGTCTGATGGAACGGCAAAAATCCCCTCAACGAACTGATCGGCATCTCATCGTCTGTCGTGATATACAACAATTCTACCGCAACGGTTCCCTCGACATATACGCCGTTTCCCGAAATCTCATGTGTATCAATCTGTATACTTCCCTCTCCCGAGCAGACCTGCAGAATGCTTTCCTGTTTTTCTTCTAATTGAAGTTTTTCTCCCGCTCTGCATTTTGCATTGTTTTTCATCAAAAGCCGCTCAAACGTAATGTCTTCAAAAATCGGTTCCACCTCTTCTTTGAGTGAATACACATCCTGAAGCATTTCAAAGTTTTCTTCTTCCCACAGCTTAATGTCCAGTTCCGCAACAGCGTCAACGCTGAGCATTCTCTCCTCACCGTCGTAATCCGGTTTAACCTCCACCTCAAAGGCAACATCCTCTACGCCGACATAGGAGACAAGGTTTTCACGACAGCCGCTGCAATCCACCTCGCCCTGTAAAGGTACGGTCGTTTCCAGCCATTGCAGTCTCTCCTCCTCCTCATTTCCCTGATAGAGAATGTACAAAAGCAGTTCTCCGGTAAAATAGATGGCATCCTCACCGATTCTGGATTCCAATCCCCGAATCTGTACATTCTTCCACAGAAGCTCCCGGATATTCGGCTTATTTGACGGCAGGATGACTTCGCTCTTAAACCGGCAGGTGTCCCTTTTTGCCGCCACTAACTGCAATGCTTCTATGTTTTCTTTTTTTACCTGATACTCCTCTTCCCCGTCCATCGCATAGCTGATCTCTTCGTCCTTGATCTCATCGAGAATTGCCGTGAATACCGCCAACGCACGGATACTCAGTTTTCTGGAATTGATGATTCCGATATTTAAGTCCTCAATATCCCACTTCACTTTAATCGGATCAAATTCTTCGGCATTGTCAAGATTCAGATTTTCGGAAAACGGAATGCTTCCCTCCAGATATGCAATGCTGCCTTCCTCCTGATTCGTTCGATACAGGACTTGGAAGTTCAGACTTCCACGTAAATGCACATGGCCTGTTTCCGTTTTTGTTTCTTCTAAATGGATTGTTCCTTTTGATGTGATGATCCGCATGATGTCCGGCTTTGTCTCGGGTACATTATAATCATCATCAAATGTCACCTGACTTATCGCCCGTCCTTTTTCATGGCTCATATGTATATATTTCTTTTTTAATTCCACAAAAAAACTCCTTTGCTCTAGACTTTGTAAATTCTATTCCAAGCAAAAGAGTTTTATACTGTTTTAACACAATTTCATGCGGATATCTCTTGTAATAATGTCAGTGTAACTAAAGGAACGTAACTGAGGCGGGTTCTCCGGATTGTTGTCATTTACCAACACGGTAAATACACTCGGATATGCATTCTGGATGACTCCCTCCTGTATGTCTACCTTGTTTCTTCCTCTGTCCAGTTGTATCTTTACCTTGCTCCCACACTGCTGGTACACCGAGGCACGAACCTTTCTTATATCTTGTTGCTGCATCCTCTTCCTCCTAACCCACAATATAAGTTACTACTGTGCTTACTTTAGTATATCACAGCAATAAAACATTTGCAATGCAAAAAAGCATTTTTTCACACATTTTTTAGTTAAAAACCACAACATCTTCCGTTTTTTCGGTTTTGATAACTATATATGGGTAACTTTTTGTTTTTTTCTTCACATCTTTTTCCCCCGGTCCGACTAATTCCGTTTCCAGATAAACGGCATTTTTTGCCTGATAAAACTTCTTTATCTGAATGCTGTAACCTCCTGTCTGTTGTTTTCCATAACCTCGGACTATGTACAATGCATCGTCGTTTTCATAGGTGATCTCCATCTCGTTTCCCTTTTTTTCTTCAATGGCTTTTTTTAGTTCTCCGGGCAATTCTTTTTCCGATACCATCTCATACTCTAATTCTTTTACCTTCTGATCACTGCCCTCTTCCACCTTACATCCACACAATAAAAGACATCCGAGACACACAAGCAACCCCAAAAACAACTTTCGTTTGCCTTTTTCCATAACATTTCCCTTTGCACTTTTTCTATTCTATATAAATAATATGCTTTTCTTGTTGTAATTGTTCCACCAAATTTGTATAATAATTCTTATAATTTAGAAAAAGTATGAGGTTTTTATTATGATTCGTTTACTACTTGCGGCAATCTTCGTATTGCTATATTTTATTCTCGGTCTTCCGGTTCTGGGGATTTTGTGGATTTGGAAAAAGCGAAACCCAAAAGCCGCAGACCTTGCCAGCCTAAGAATCGTACAATGGGCGTTCAAGGTAATTCTTTTCCTCGCCGGTGCAAAGGTGACCGTTGTCGGTGAAGAAAATGTTCCAAAAGATCAGACTGTGCTATACGTTGCCAACCATCAGGGACTTTTTGATATTCTGCTGACGTATTCCCGCTGTCCGAATCTGACCGGGTTTGTGTCAAAAGACTCCATCGAAAAGATTCCGATTTTACGCATCTGGATGCGCCGCCTTTACTGTCTGTTCTTAAACCGCGACGATGTCCGTGAGGGATTAAAGACCATTCTGGTCGGTATTGAACAGATGAAAAGCGGAATTTCCATGTTTATCTTCCCTGAGGGAACACGCAACAAAGAGCCGGAGGGTGAACTGCTTCCTTTTAAGGAGGGAAGTTTTAAACTTGCTTTAAAGAGCGGCTGCCCGGTTATCCCGGTTGCGATCACGAACTCTTACAAGATTTTCGAGACACAGATGCCGTTACTGCGAAGAACACATG
>CAKRJK010000231.1 GCA_934351705.1 uncultured Lachnospiraceae bacterium | reverse complement strand
CTCACGGTAAATCTAAGGCGGAAATAAAAAAAGGACAGAAGCTGCTCATCATTATTTCCCTGGGATATGGGGAAACACAGGGAGTTCCACATAAAAGTAAGAGTATTTCAGAGCTTGCACGGGCAGACGAGATTACAGAATGGTTTGAAACAGGTATGGAAGCAGTAAAGCTTGCACCAACAGCAGTAAATCAGCAGAAGTTTCTATTTGAACTGAAAAATGGAGTTGTAACGGCAAAAAGTCTTGGAGGTTTTTATTCTAAAATTGATCTTGGAATCGTAAAATATCACTTTGAGGCAGTAACAGGACATGAGGTGAAATAATGCATACAAAGGAAGATATAGACAATCTGGCGGCAAATTTTGGAAAAAGTCAAAAAATTCTGCTTGCTCTGGGAGATGAAAACTCATTTATCCAGACCGGCAGTATCCCATCATTTACAAATACTGAAGGATGCGGGAATATTGAAAATGAGACGGGAAGCAACAAAAAATTACTATTATTTTGATCCAGATATGAAAAGCTTTGAATTGTTGATTGATGTATTGCGCAAAGCAGTCAGTATTACATCTGAATTACCGGACAGAAGCCAGAATGTCTAGGAGTATTTTGCGCTCATAGCCGTTAATTAAAAGAATGATATAACGGTAGAGGATAAACTTGAATTTGCATTGGAGATTATAGTGAAATTTAAAGCTTTACGCTGATGGGAGGTTTATTGTATGCTTGAAGAAATATTATTCCCTGAACATGAATATGAGTCGATTCAAAATTATCTAAATAAACTGGGGTACTGTTATACCACGAGGGTATATAAAGAAATCGGAAAATATAAAGTTGGGGAATTATATGTTGCCCCATGGGGTGATGTGGTGAAAATTGACGAAGTTAAAACATACTGGAAAGTATCGGATCGTCCTTTCTACGACGAAATGAGTGATGACGAAAAGATAGAAATTTGCAAATATTCCGAAGATATAGACTTGCCATATGAGTTTATAAAATTTTCTAAAAGCACAGTATGATAGATAAGGCTTCGCCCAAAAGAATTGAGGGCTGGCATTTGAAAAGGAGTTGGCAGCGCAGTGGTTGAAGTGAATTTTTATGAAACAGTTGAGGATTCGCTGTTAGAGTTTGCTGTAATAATTTCAAAAGCAAAAGGGAAATGGGTATTTTGCAAGCATAAGGAACGTGATACATATGAAGTGCCCGGAGGTCACCGCGAGCCGAATGAACCGATACTGGAGACAGCGAAGCGTGAACTTATGGAAGAAACAGGGGCAAAGGAATTTTCTATTATGCCTGTATGTGTCTATTCTGTAAAAGGGAAAACGCGTATCAATAAAAATGCTTATGATGAAACCTATGGCATGCTCTACTTTGCAGAAATAGCCGCATTTGGTGAAATCCACAGTGAAATAGAGAAAATTATTCTAAGCGACGAGCTGGTTGAAAATTGGACGTATCCACTGATTCAGCCTAAATTGATTGAGGAAGCAAGGAAAAGAGGCTTCGCAATAGAGTGATTTCAACAAGTTGGAAGTTGAGGAAGGATTAAAATGTATAAGCCAATCGTTTTAGATTTTAATATGAAGGAACATGGTTTTGTAGGTCATCTTGCAGAACCGGAACAGACAAGCAACAAGGCAGTAATCGTAATCATGGGCGGAGAACAGAGAGTTTTGCCGGGAATAAAAATAGCAGAGAGATTTGCGGATTATGGATTCATTGGTTTAGCTGTATCCTTGTTTAGTACAAAGGGACTTCCGGAATCGCCGGACAGATGTCCGTTGGAAATGTTTGAGAAAGCGGTTTTACTATTTAACAGGAGGATATTCCTTTTGTTCGGGCCGACTTTTCACAGGTAAAGGCAGCAGAATATTCGGTATCGTATATTGAACAGTATCTAAGAGAAAAGAATTACGAAAAAGAATTACGAAAAAGAGTATAAAAGTATTATTTATCCCAATGTAAGTCATATCACAGGGATGATGCCAAATAAAGAGCGGGAACGGAAACTGTATCGGATGATTCCGCTTATTGGAATCATGTACAAGAGTTTTGGAAAACACAAAAAGGAGTGCATGGCTGCATTGGAACGGTCTGAAAAAGAAATTATAAATTGGTTAAGCCAATAAAAATTGGTTCTAATTCAACTCCATCGAGATATTATGCAACAAGTAGGTATTCTTGATAGATAGAGATAACATGATTATATAGGGACTGGGATAAAACAGAGAGTGGTTGCAGTAATGAGCAGATTAGAATGGGTAAAAAAAATAATTATCATAGTGTTTGGTTCAATTATGGCGGCATATGGCATCACTCTTGCGTTATATGCTGGGTTTGGCGGTGCAACTCTTGCGGTTTTATGGCAGGGAATATCTAAAACCTTTCATATAAGTATAGGCATGGCATCTATGATAGTGGCTATAATTATGATAGTATTTGCATTTTTTTACGACAGATCACAGATACATATTGGGACAATTCTTTATCAGATCGTATATAGCTTGTGTGTTGACTTGTTTGCAAATGTGCATGTGTATAGTAAGCATACATGGGTAAATGCATTTATCATGGTAATGGGAGTAATGCTTTTTGCAATAGGAACAGGAATCTACGCGGCAGCTTCTTTAGGACGTGGCTCGTATGAAGCATTAACATTTTCACTTGCAGAAAAGAATGGCTGGCAGGTAAAAGTGGTACGAATGTTCTTGGATATTGTGATGGTTGTTGTTGGAATTTTATTGGGGGGAAAATTTGGAATATGCACGATTGTGACAATCATCATATCAGGACCGGTTATTCAGTTTACTGCAGCAATGACAAAAAAATTATTAAAAATCTAAGGTAATAATATATATAAGTAAAAGAGGATAAAAGACATGAAAATATATGAAGTTCAGGAAAGAACACCTCAGTTATTGGAAAGCCTCTTAAATATTGGGGAAAACTCCGTTCGAGCAACGCATCTTTTCTTATCTGATACGGAAGTAAATCAAATTAAAGAATATGTTCCACAGGCTTTGAGTGGAGTTGATCATTTAATGCAAAGTGGGTATAATTCCCCGCGGCTTGCCGCGTAACAAACTTTATTTAACTATAACATGGTGATACAATAAGACACGAAGGGAGATGTGTCGATGAGCGAAAGTATTCACAAATCGCACAATGTGTCAAA
>CAKRJK010000230.1 GCA_934351705.1 uncultured Lachnospiraceae bacterium | reverse complement strand
GGCTTGTTCCACGTAAACAGTCCGGCTTCTTTGGAAAGGCGGCGTATTTCGTCTTTTGTAAGACCACAGATGCGAAGCGGTGAAAGGACACAGAGTTCATGGAGTGCTTTCATTCCCGGTCTGTCAGATACTTCGTCGGACGCATTTGTTCCGTCAAGAAGAACAAAAAAACCCGCTTTTTTTGCATAATCTGAAATTGCCCCGAAAATCTGTCTTTTACAATAATAGCAGCGGTCGGTCGGATTTGCGACAACAGACGGCGTGTTTAGAATGCTGCCCTCTATAATCTGCAAAGGAATTTCATAGAGTTCGCAGAATCGTTTTGCGTCTTTTAACTCAAACTCCGGTTGAAATTCGCTGTGAAAATAAATTGCCAGCACATTAGCACCGGACTGCTTTGCGGCATATGCTAGATAAGAAGAATCAACACCGCCGGAAAAACCGATGGCAACCTTCGGATATTCTGAAAAAAAGCCGGTCAGATTCATAAAAAGATCAATCCTTTCTGTCATGAAAGTATAAATTCCATATTTTTACACAGACTGTTTCAGTGAGAAGCCGCTTGTTGCAAAAAGTGTGAATTTGATAAAGCTAGATTCATTATAGAGGGTAGCAAAATATACGTCAAGACAGGAAACTGAGGGTGAAAATATCGTTTATACGATGGGAAAATTTTACAAAACAAGCAAAAACAACAAAAACACAGGAGATTTCTTGTGCAGTTTTTACATGAAAATACGAAAATTACGAAAAAAAGCGGAAATTACATTCCAAATGATACGAAGCGAGAGCAATTTTAGAAAAACGATTGTAAAAGGTGTGTAAAAATAGGATAAAGTCTAAAAAAGAAAAAATTTGACAATTTGTGGGAAAGATGGGATAATTTCCTACTAGAATAGAGTGTTAATACAAATCGGAATGGAAAGGATGAGGCGAGATGAACGAGAAAAAAATTAAGCTTCAGAATCGAGAAGAGGTTCAGAATTTTGTGAACGCAGCTGCAAAATGTAGCTTTGATATTGATATTTCCTATGATCGTATCGTGATTGATGCAAAGTCCTTTTTAGGAGTCTTGGGTTTAGGTGTATCAAGGGTTTTGACAGTACAGTATTATGGTAAAAACAGCGAGTTTGAGAACGTAGTACAAAAATATGCTGTTGCATAACAAAGAATTTTACACCGGATAAAGAAAGTGATCTCCCTTAAGCAGATAAGGTATATTGCCGCTATTTGCTTAAGGGAATTTTTTTGATATACTAAAATGCGAATAGAAAATAGATAGGCATTAAAAAATGGAAGAGAAAAATCAGTCAGAAACAAAATTAAATATCAAAATATCGGTACGAAATCTTGTGGAATTCATTCTGCGTTCCGGTGATATAGATAACCGCAGAAGTGCGGCGCGGTCGGCAGATGCAATGCAGGAGGGCAGTCGGATACACAGAAAAATCCAAAGGAGAATGGGTGCGTCTTACACAGCGGAGGTTCCGCTTAAATTTGTGATCGAGAATGCGAATTACAATCTGACCATAGAAGGGCGGGCAGACGGGATTATTCGTGAAGAGGAAGTCACTGTCGATGAGATTAAGGGGGTTTATCTGGATTTGTCTTATCTGGAGGAACCTATCGGGGTACATCTTGCACAGGCAAAGTGTTATGCTTTTATTTATGCAAAACAAAATCAATTAGAAACGATTCGTGTGCAGATGACTTATTGTAATCTGGACACCGAGGAGATTCGCAGGTTTGTGAATACTTATACCGCATCGGAACTGGAAAAATGGTTTTATAGGGTGATTGAGGAATACCGGAAATGGGCGGATTTTCGGTATGAGTGGCACGGAATACGGCAGGAGTCTGTTCGGGAGCTGCCATTTCCGTTTGCATACCGCAGAGGACAAAAAGAATTGGCGGCGGATGTTTACCGGACGATTTATCGGGAAAAAAATCTTTTTATCCAGGCACCGACAGGAGTGGGCAAAACCATTTCAACAATCTATCCGGCAGTCAAGGCAGTCGGTGAAAATCTGGCAGACAAGATCTTTTATTTAACGGCAAAGACCATTACGGCAACCGTTGCTCTTGAGGCATTCTCGAAGCTGGCAGAGTGCGGACATCGGGCAAAGACGATGACAATCACCGCAAAGGAGAAAATGTGTCTTTGTGAGGAAACGGAGTGCAATCCCGAATATTGTATCTATGCAAAAGGTCATTATGACAGAGTGAATGACGCGGTGTATGCTTTGTTGCAGGAAAAGGATCTCATGACAAGAGAGGTCTTTTTGGAACATGCAAAAACACATCGGGTATGCCCGTTTGAATTGTGCCTTGATACGGCAACGTGGTCGGATCAGATTATCTGCGATTACAATTATGTCTTTGATCCGAATGTGTATCTTCGCAGATTTTTTTCGGAGGGGATCAAGGGAGAATATCTGTTTTTGGTGGACGAGGCACACAATCTGGTGGAACGTGGACGTAAGATGTACAGTGCCAAGCTGAGAAAAGAAGATTTTCTGCACGTCAAAAAGCTGATCAAGCCATACAGTAAAAAGGTAGCGTCGGAACTGGAAAAATGCAATAAAATCCTGTTGGGATACAAACGGGAATGCGAGGGGTATCACATTTATGACAACATATCAAATCTGGTGTTTGCCCTAATGCGTCTGGGAGCGGCTGCGGATACTTTTTTACAACAAAATATTGAATTTCCGAAAAAAGATGAGTTTATGGAATTCTATTTTGATTTGCGTCACTTTCTGAATATGTATGAGAGGGTAGACGAAAATTATGTGGTTTACTCGGATTTTGAGGAGGATGGGGCATTTGCATTACAACTGTTTTGTGTCAACCCGTCCGCAAATCTTCAGGAGTGCATGGACAAGGCGAGAAGTACCGTGTTTTTCTCGGCTACGCTTCTGCCGATTGATTACTATAAAAAACTTCTGAGTACGTTAGAGGATAATTATGCTATTTATGCGGAGACGACATTTGAAAAAGAGCAGACATGTCTGTTCATAGGAAGTGAGGTCAGCAGCAAATATACCCGCAGAGGAGTGAACGAGTACAGAAAAATCGCGGAGTACATAGAAAAGATCGTGCTTGCAAAAAAAGGAAATTATATGGTGTTTTTCCCATCTTACAAATTTATGAGCGATGTGTATGAAACATTTTTACTGCAAAATTCAAAAGAC
>CAKRJK010000229.1 GCA_934351705.1 uncultured Lachnospiraceae bacterium | reverse complement strand
GACTACAACCTCGCCTTTTGCGACATACTTGCCATTGACCAGTACGTCGATCGGTTCTCCTGCAATCTTGTTTAACTCAATGATTGTTCCCGGCGCAAAATCTAAAATATCCTGAATGGATTTGCTCGTTCTTCCGAGCTCTACCGTTACTTCCAACGGCACATCCATAATTAAATCTATGTTTTCTTTTTGGAACACACCACTCAAATCGCCCATAAACGGCTGGAACTGTGCCGGCTGTACGTTTACCTGCGGCTGATTTGCATACATCTGTGACATATCCTGCATCATAGGCTGTCCCATCATCGGTTGACCCATCATAGGCTGCCCCATCATCGGTTGTGCCTGCATCGGCTGTGGTGCCGGCTGCGGTGCCGGTTGTGGCTGCGGTTGCGGTTCCGGCTGCGGTGCCGGCGAAGAAGCCGCCGTATCCATCTCCATATTCTGTGTCACGCTGGCACACATATCCTTTGCAAACGGAATCGGATACAACTGCATAATCTCACTGTTGACCAAATCCCCAATCTCCATCTTAAAGGAAATCTTCACAAAGTTGCCAAGCAAAAACTCATCTATGGAACCTTCATCCACACTCTCCTGCAAATCGATCAGATCTGCCTGTGGCGGACTGATGTCAATTGTTTTATTCAACATGGAAGAAAGCGAAGTTGCCGCAGAACCCATCATCTGGTTCATCGCTTCACAAATCGCACTCAGATGTAATTCTCCGAGCTCTCCGTCCGTGTTTGTTCCGTCGCCGCCCATCATAAGGTCGGTGATCACCTTCACATCATTTTCTTTCAAAACCAACAGATTACTTCCATCCAGACCTACGGTATACGCAATTCTGATAAACACGCAAGGTCTCTCGTAATCCTTTACCACATCTTCCCATTTAGCCTCCGAAACGACCGGTGTAGAAATCTCCACCTTTCGATTTACCAGCGAAAATAATGTGGTCGCTGCCGTTCCCATGCTGATGTTTGCGATCTCCCCAATGGCATCCATCTCATTGGAAGTCAACGATTCGCTCGTTGTGTCCGCGGAAGAATTTGATGCTGTATCATTTAATAGTGAATTGATTTCTTCCTGCGATAATACTCCATCCATTATCTCACTGCTCCTCTCTTATAATTGATGTTACTCTTACTGCATATTTGCCTTCGGAGGATCCCGGCAATGCAGTAAACTTCTTTATATTTCCCACAAAAACATCTAATTCGTCTTCCACTTTTGTGTCCAGCCGGATAATATCACCCACCTGCAAACTTGAAAAATCACTCACAGATATGGTGCTATTTCCCAATACTGCCTTAATCGGAATAGACGCTTTTGATATCAGGCTCTCAATCGCATACATGTACTCTGTTTCGTCTTTGTCCTGTATCGTAGAATACCAATATTTCGTATTCAACTTATCCATAACATCTTCCAGTGTAATATACGGAAGACAGATATTCATCAGACCTTCTACATCTCCCAGTTTGATATTGATCGTCACAATCGCGATCATCTCACTCGGCGAAATAATCTGTGCAAACTGTGAGTTTGTCTCAATACGCTCCAGACGCGGATGAATGTCTACTACATTTTCCCACGGCTCCCGCATCAGATTGACACAGACTGTAAAAATTCTCTCTATAATCAGAAGCTCTATCTCGGAAAACTCCCTCGTCTTGTCGAGCGGTTCTCCTGCTCCTCCCAACATCCTGTCTACGATTGCATAACCGAGATTGGATGCCATTTCTAAAATGATACTGCCTTTTAACGGTGCAAAGTCTATAATACCAAGTAATACCGGATTTGACAATGCATTTGAAAATTCTGAGTACGAAACCGCCTCCGAATTCATAACCTCAACCTGTATTGTCTTTCTCAAATATACAGGAAGGTTTGTAGACAGCAGTCTGCCGTAATGCTCGAAAATAATCTCAAGCGTACGCAGATGTTCTTTGGAGAATTTTGCCGGTCTTGCAAAGTCATAGTTCTTTACCTGTTTTTCGTCATTGTCTTTAATTTCTTCTGCATCCAGTTCACCGCTGCTTAACGCCTGCAACAAACTATCAATCTCATTTTGCGATAAAACTTCGCCCACGCAATATTCACCACCTGTCTGCTAAGTTACTTTTTGTCATCATTACTCGCATGTTACGCTTGAAAATCCAACACTGACAATAAAGTCGGAATCAAACAATCCCTGCAGATTGCTTGTAATCTCATCCTGCACTTTCTGCTGATCCTCACGGAATTCTTCGTAAGTATAGCTTGAAACTACATTGTTGATCTCGCTCTTAATGATGCTTGCTTTTTCAGAGATCGTCTCTCCGTACTCCTTGTAACCGTCGCTCTTTGTATTCATAGAAACAGATGCTGTCAAAACAACATAGTGTTTCTGACCGTCCTCTCCCTGTTTGAGATTGATTGTCATTTTATCTTCCAGATCATATGTTGCAATCTGGCTCATCGGTACGCTGGATGATTTCTTCGTCTTACCGCCGTTTACTTCCAGATTTACCGCGGCACTGATGGTATCCACCAACTGATTTGTCTTTTTGACCGACGGCAAAATTGAAAATGTCAAAATCGCTGTCAAGATAATATTCACAAACAGTAACGCTAATATTAAAACTGACATCAAATTTTTCTTCATGATATAACCTCTCTATTCTCCTTCCGTAGAGCTGTAAGAATTGTATATCTTAATCTCAACTCTTCGGTTTCTGGCTCTTCCTTCTGGTGTCGTATTGTCTGCAACCGGGACATAATCTCCTCGTCCCGAAGATTTCAGCAATCCCGGATTCAAAGTGGTAATCTGCCTGATATAGTCCGCAACCGTCAATGCCCTGTACATTGACAGTACATTGTTGTTCTCAAATTTGCCTCCGCTGATCGGCACATTATCGGTATGACCTTCAATCTCTATAATATTGGCATTATAGTTATTCAGAATCGCTCCGATCTTATCCACAAGCGGATAGGCATCTTCCCGGATCTCTGCTGAACCGGAATCAAAGAGTAACGCTCCGTTCAAAGTCAGCAGGACATATTGTGCATTGAAGTCGACCTCAACCTGATTTTGAATTCCGCTTTCCTGTGCCTGCGTTTCGATTTGTTCCGCCATCTGTTCGGATTCCGCCAAAGCCTGTTCCTCATAGGCCTCCTGCACACTCTTATCGGATTGATTGCTTCCGTCTG
>CAKRJK010000228.1 GCA_934351705.1 uncultured Lachnospiraceae bacterium | reverse complement strand
TCTCTGGGCATCAACAACCGCAATCTTGTTCCTTACGAGATGGACTTTATTGAAAAATGGCTGAAAGAATACGGTTTTACGTTAGACATTATCACGGAGGCTTGCAAGCGTACCATTCAGGCAATCCATCAGCCGAGTTTTGAATATACAGACACCATCTTAAACAGCTGGAAAAACAACAAGATTCACCACTTAGAGGACATCGCCGTTTTGGACGAGGCTTACAAGAATACGAAAAAGACTTCTTCCGCCTCCTCCGTTAAGGCTTCCAACAATAAATTCAATAACTTTTCACAGCGGAACTACAACTACGATCAGTTGGAACGTCAGTTATTAAACCGCTCCATTTAAACCAAAGGAGTGCTTATGTCTTTAACGAATACACAATATGACGAAATCATGCGGGACTATGAGGCAAGACAGACACAGAACCGTCATATGCAGGAGCTTCACATACAGGAAGTTTATAGGAAAGTTCCCAAACTAAAAGAAGTGGACGATGAAATCGCCTCTGTTTCCGTTGCCCGTGCCAAAGAGTTGTTATCCGGCAGTGAGGCGGCTCTTGAGGAACTTCACAGACAACTGGAACAGCTTCAAACGCAAAAGAAAGAGCTTTTGACCGAATCGGGCTATCCTTTGAATTATCTGGACATGCCGTATACCTGCCCGGACTGCAAGGATACCGGGTATATCGACGGAAAACGCTGCCACTGTTTTATGCAGGCGTCGATTGATTTAGTCTATACGCAGTCAAACTTAAAATCTATTTTGGAAAAAGAAAATTTCTCAACCTTCTCTTTTTCCTACTATTCGGATAACCGGATAAATCCCGCTACAAATCTCTCTGCACTGGCAACCGCAAAAAATGCCTATGACGAGAGCCTGCGGTTTATTAAAAATTTTGATGACGAATTTTCAAATTTGTTTTTTTATGGCGATACGGGCGTGGGAAAAACTTTCTTTTCCAACTGCATTGCCAAAGAACTATTGGACAGCGGACATTCCGTAATTTACTTTACGGCATTTGAACTGTTTCATATTTTTGAGAAAAATGTATTTGAGCGGGATGTCGAGATGGCAGAACCTTACCAGAACATCTTCGACTGCGATCTGCTCATTATTGATGACTTGGGAACCGAGATGTCAAATTCTTTTACTACCTCTCAGCTTTTCCTTTGTCTGAACGAACGTATTTTAAGAAGAAAATCGACCATAATATCCACAAACCTCAGTTTAAACCAGTTAGCTGATATTTACTCCGAGAGAACTTTCTCACGTGTATCATCGCACTACACTATGATAAAACTGTTCGGCGATGATATCCGCATTAAAAAGAAATTGCAATAACACTTTTTCTTTGTTATAATTCTCTGTGGCTATTTGGCGTTTTTTATAACAACTTATACATTATACACTAACAATTTATGGAGGAACTCAATCATGGCAAATGATGAAAGAAATTTGGAAACAATCCCTGCCGGAGCTCTCGGACTGATTCCTTTGGACAGCTGTACCGAACTCGGACAAAAGGTGGATCAGTATCTGGTAAAATGGAGAGAGAGCCGTCACAACGCTCACAAGGACAATATTGCTTTTAAAGAATATCACCGTCCGTCTTATATCGTAAAAGCGACAACACCTCGTTTTGGTTTCGGTGAAGCAAAAGGTACGATTTCCGCTTCCGTACGCGGTTACGACCTTTACATTATGGCAGATATTACAAATTACAGTTTGACATATTCCCTGTGCGGATATACGAACCATATGTCACCGGATGATCATTTTCAGGATATCAAACGTATTATCGCTGCTGCAGGCGGAAAGGCTCGTCGTATCACAGTCATTATGCCTTTCTTATATGAAAGCCGCCAGCACAAACGCAGTTCCCGCGAATCTCTCGACTGTGCGCTTGCTTTGCAGGAATTGACCGCTATGGGTGTTGACAATATCATCACCTTCGACGCACACGATCCGAGAGTACAAAATTCCATTCCTTTGAAAGGATTTGAGACAGTTCAGCCTGCTTATCAGTTTATCAAAGGTATCTGTAAACACATTAAGGATTTACAGATTGATTCGGATCACATGATGGTAATCAGTCCTGATGAGGGAGGAACAAACCGTGCCGTATATCTTGCAAACGTACTCGGTCTTGATATGGGTATGTTCTACAAACGCCGTGATTACAGCAAGATCGTAGACGGACGTAATCCTATCGTGGCTCATGAGTTCTTAGGTGCTTCTGTAGAGGGCAAGGACGTCATCATTATTGACGATATGATTTCTTCCGGTGAAAGTATGATTGATGTTGCAACCGAGTTAAAGAAACGTAAAGCAAACCGTATCTTCACTGTTGCCACATTCGGTCTTTTTACAAACGGTCTTGAGAAGTTTGATAAAGCTGTGGAGGAGGGCATTATCTACCGCGTTGTAACCACAAACCTGACTTATCAGACACCGGAGTTACTTTCCAGACCATACTATATCAACTGTGATATGAGCAAATACATCGCTTATCTGATCGATACTTTAAACCACGATACTACAATCAGTGATTTACTTGATCCTTATGAGCGAATCCATAACTTGTTAAAGAAATACAGAGCCGGCGAATATTAAAAAGCTGCATAACAAAAGGGATTGTATCATTTCGATACAATCCCTTCTTTATATACCGTTTTATTCGAACAAGTCGACTTTTCCTGCAAACTTCTCGTTGATTACATAGTAAGCTGCCTGCTCTTCCGGTTTCAGGTAAATCTTTAATGATTTGATCGTAGACATCTTATGTCCTTCACTTACGAACGCTGCTTTTACTTTCTCTGCCACAGCCTCTACTGAGGACTGCTGTCCGTAAAACTCTACAAATACCTCTGTCGTTGAAGAAGACTCTGCTTTTTTTGTCGTGGTTTTTCTAGTTGTTTTCTTCTGAGCGGTCTTTTTCTCTGCTGCCTTTACAGTTTCTTTTACGGCGTCTTTTACTTCTGCCTTTTTCTCTGCAACTTTCTCGGCAACTTTTTCTTCGCTTGCTTTTGCTGCTGCTTTCACGTCAGTTGCTTTTACCTCTGCAGCTTTCTCTTCTACAACAGCTTTTACAGTTGACTTGATTTCCGGTTTCTTGGTTGTCACTTTGTCAGCCATATTCTCTCCTCCTACTCACAAACTAAAAACTTTTCCATTGCATCGAGAGCCTCATC
>CAKRJK010000227.1 GCA_934351705.1 uncultured Lachnospiraceae bacterium | reverse complement strand
CATGAAGCTTTTGGAGGAGATTAACGAGAGAGGAACAACCGTAGTCGTGGTTACCCATAATCTCGATATTGTAAAAGCGATGAAGAAGCGTGTCATCACAATGAGGAAAGGCGTTGTAGTAAGCGACGAGAGACTGGGTGGTGCAGATGAGATTTAATACATTTTTATATTCCGTAAAACAGGGCATCAAAAATATCTGGAGAAATAAGATGTTTTCGCTTGCATCAATGGCAACTATGGCGGCATGCATCTTTTTGTTTGGTTTATTCTTTTCTGTAGTAACCAATTTTAAAGAGATGGTAAAGACGGCAGAGGAAGGAGTTGCGGTTACTGTCTTTTTCAAAGAAGGAACAACGCAGGAACAGATGGACGCGATGGATGACCTGCTCAAGAAACGTCCGGAGGTTGCAAAGTACAACTTTGTTTCGGCAGAACAGGCATGGGCAGACTTCCAGAAAGATTATTTTGAGGGCAACACAGATTTGGCAGAGGGCTTTGTGGACGACAATCCATTGGCGGATTCAGCACATTATGAGATTTATCTCAACGATGTTACCATGCAGCAGGCGTTGGTTACTTATTTAGAGTCCGTAGACACGGTACGTGAGGTGCATCAGTCTGAGGTGGCGGCGAATACGCTTTCTGATCTGAATGCGTTGATCGGATATATTTCAGCGGGAATCATTCTGATTCTGATCGCGGTTGCGGTTTTTTTGATCAGCAATACCATTCGCACCGGTATTTCGGTAAGAAGAGAAGAGATTGCGATTATGAAATTGATTGGAGCGACAGACTATTTTGTCAGAGCACCGTTTATCGTGGAGGGTGTACTGATCGGATTGATCGGTTCGGTGATTCCGTTGATTTTGTTATATTTCCTGTACAGCAGTGTCATTTCTTATGTGGCAAACAAATTTGTCTTTTTAAGTAATATGCTGAACTTTTTGCCGGTCGGACAAGTATTCCGTGTCTTAGTTCCGGTAGCATTGCTGTTAGGAGTCGGTATCGGTTTTGTAGGAAGTCGTGTAACGACAAAGAGACATTTGAACGTATAAAGTTATCCCAATGGGGGAAATGCTCCTGTTGGGATATTTTGTCTATATAAAATGAGGAAGAAGCTATGAAGAAAAATAAGGTGCTGTTAGCGGTGGGAGTGCTCGGGCTATCGGCAGTACTGCTTGCTGTAACGCCGATGACGCATGTAAATGCCGACAATCAGACGGATTTGCAGGAGGCACAAAAAGAAAAAGAATCTTTGGAAAAAGATTTAAAGGAAGCACAGGAGTTAATTGACTCACTCAAAAACTCTAAGAGCGATGTCAAACAGGATGTTGATCAACTGAATAAGAAATTAAACGATATTTCGGCAAAAGTAGAAGAACTGGAAAAGCAATTAAAGGCAAAACAGCAGGAAATCGCAGATATGGAGAGCGCACTTGCGAGTGCAAAAGAGCAGGAAAGTATCCAGTATGAGAATATGAAAAAAAGAATCAAATTCCTGTACGAGAACAATCAGACCTCCAACATAGAGATGCTGCTATCCTCCGAAAGTTTTACGGATTTTTTAAATACGGCAGAATATATCACACAGATTTCACAATATGACCGTAAAATGTTAAAGGCATATCAGACTACACAGCAGACCATTGCACAGACGCAAAAAGATTTGCAGCAGGAGTATGCAAACCTGACAACATTGGAGGAACAGGTCAAAAAAGAAAAACAGGCAGTCGCAGCACTGCAGGCGGCGAAAAAAGGCGAGCTGGCAGAGGTATCCGAAGATTTGACGGATGCGGAAACACTTGCCAAAGCATACGAGGATGAGATTAAGGCGCAAAATGAAGTAATCGCACAGATTCAGGCGGCACAAAAACAGGCAGAGGAATCTCCTTCCGGTAATCAGACACAGGGAACCGGTTCGATGACGTGGCCTTGTCCGAGCAGCCGCAGAATCACAAGTGACTACGGTCCGAGGAAATCACCGACAGCGGGAGCGTCTACCAACCACAAAGGAATCGATATCGGAGCGATGTACGGAGCGGACATTGTTGCGGCAGACAGCGGTAAGGTGCTGATTTCCACATACAGCCAGAGTGCGGGAAACTATATTGTTATAGATCACGGAGGTGGAATCTGCACCGTATATATGCATGCATCTTCCCGATTGGTTTCGGTGGGTGATAACGTGACAAGAGGACAGGTGATTGCAAAGGTGGGAAGTACCGGATATTCAACCGGAAATCATTTGCATTTTGGCGTGACAGTCAATGGTTCTTATGTAAGTCCGTGGGGATATGTCAATTAAATTGCATAGAATATAAAGATACATAGAAAGGATTTCGATATGGAAGAAAGAAATACGGAGCAGATAATACCGGAAGAGAAAACACGGTTTCGCAAAGGTGTCCTGATCGGTGTGTTAGTGACAGCGGTAGTATTTGTGGCGGGGATTTTCATCGTTATGTCTGTGGTGAAAAGCAAATATGCGGTGGCGTTGATTAACAAACAGGCGGCGGATGCGCAGGATGTATTGGATGCGGATTCGGAGAAGAAGATAAAAGAACTGTTAGGACAGATAGAATTGTATTACTATGAAGATATTGATACAGAGAAACTGACGGCAGGACTATACAAAGGACTGTTTGAGGGATTGGGTGATCCGTACTCAGTATACTATACAAAGGAAGAGTATGAGTCCATGATGGCATCCACAAGCGGAACCTATTACGGAATCGGTGCGGTGTTAAGTCAGGACGTAAAGACGATGCAGGTTACGGTTCTTCATGTATACAAGGATTCCCCGGCAGCAAACGCCGGATTAAAAGACGGAGATATTATCATGCAGGTTGGAGATATCGAAGCGACCAGCATGGAGTTGACCGAGCTGGTGACACATATCAGAGGTGATAAGGGTACCACAGTCCACATGGAGATTTACAGGGAAGGCAAGGAAGACACACTGGAGTTTGATATTGAGAGAAACAAAGTGGAAGTGCCGACCGTAGAATACGAGATGTTGGAGGATTCCGTCGGATATATCCAGATTACTGAATTTTCAGAGCCGACAGAAGAGCAGTTTATGACAGCGGTAAATGCCTTGCAGGAACAGGGAATGAAGTCCATGATTGTAGACCTGCGTGATAATCCGGGAGGTTATCTGAGTGCGGTGACCGATATTCTGGATGATATTTTACCGAAGGGAATTACCGTGTATACAG
>CAKRJK010000226.1 GCA_934351705.1 uncultured Lachnospiraceae bacterium | reverse complement strand
GCGTAATGTTCTCGATGGAACGTCTGCTTGCCTCCTCGGAAAGTGCATTTAAAAAGCCCTTTAAGTCCGCATATTCTATCTGATAATCGAGTGTCATCGGTGCATAGAAAAGATTGTTGTTTCCATTCTCTGACTCCTGCACATTGACAGCCTCCTCGCAGCTTAACTTGTCTACAAACATGGTCGGAAAACGATTCTCCAGATCCACCGCATACAAAATCTGATCCTGCGGTGTCACCAATGCCGGAAAGCGGTCACCGAGTTCCTTACACTTTGCCTCTAACCGTTTTGTCTCTGAGAGATATTCATCCTCATGTGCCTTGATATCGTCAATGGTTGCCAGCTCATTTTTTAACTCTGTCTTTTGGGCTTTCAACTGTGCATTCTTACTTCTAAGCGGGGTAAAGACAACGGATGCCGCAATCACCACAAACAGAATTCCAATCAGGCAATACAAAATATTTTTTTCTTTTTCTGATATTTTTCCTTTCATGCTGCCGCCTCCTACTGCTCTGCCTCTCCGTTGTTCAAAGCCTCTACGTCTTCGTTTACGGTTGTCTCTGTGCTTGTATCTGTATCTGCAGAACCACCTTTATATATGGCATCGATACTAAACCGCACTCCTCTTTGACCTGTCTCGTCTTCCCATGCACTCAATTCCGAAATCTCTACGCTTGTAATGCTCTCAAATTCCTGAAGTACACTGATGACTTTTGCCGCCTCACGTTTTGTCGAGACTGTGACATCCATCACGATTTTGTCCGAGTCCGAGGTGACAGATTCAATCTGAATCGTGTTTGGCATTTTCTCTTCCATCTCGGCAATAAAGGCTCCCATATTATTGCTGGTGGTGTCTGTCACATCATAGACAGCCTCCCACGAATCATATTTTTCCTTTGCCGCCAGATACGCGTCATATTCTTCTTTGAGATATTGTTGAGACTGTGCTTCTTTTTCCATCTTTGCATTCTGCACTTTGAGATATACAAATTCCGGAATCACCAGCAACAGGAAAATAACTGCCACAACAATACACCCTATCATAATCTTCGGTGCATAGAAAGAAAAGCTCTTCTTTTCTTTCTCCTCTTGGTTTTTCTTTCTTCTTCCCCGTTTATTGTCGTCTTCCTCCGTCTTACTTCCCTGTATTTTGATCGGATCGATCGTCGCACCCAGACAGGTGATATATTCTAACGGATGTTTGTCGTCCTCCTGTTTTTGTTTACTGATGTTTTCCGTCAGCTCTTTGCTTGTAACATGAACCTCCAAATGCTCACAGAGCAGTTTTCTGATGCCGCGGATATCTGCTCCCAGACCATAGAGAACAACTTCCTCGATTTCTTCTCCTCCGTTGTTAGAAGTGTAAAAATTCATAACACGGGAAAGATTTCCCTCAATGGCACGAAATGTCTCCTGCACATCTGCCTGCCACTCCAACAGATTGCTCTCATCCTCCGTCGGGCAGATACAATCCTGTTCCCGCATAATTTTTAACGCATCCAAAAAGCTCAGATGATCGCCAAAGATGTGCGATTTTTGAACGACTGTCACCGCATCTTCGATACCGTAGGAAAAGTGTCTTTGCATAATGACTTTTCCCTCTTTGATGATCGATACCATTGTGGAATCTTCTTCTAATTTGACCGCGGTATACAATGGCTTATCCACCAGAGCACACATGATCTGCGTTGTCGCATTTCCCACATAATCTAAGGTCTCCAACTGCAATCCGCACTTCCCCGCAAGCTCGCTGTATGCCGTTACCAGGTCATTCGGTATTGCCAATACCATCAATTTGTGTTTGGTTTCCTCACCCTCAGTCACCTCACCGATAATACGGTAGCATAACTGGTACTGCTCTAAATCTACCGGGAAATACTCGGCGGAATTCATATGTAAAAGCGGAAGGATACGATTTGCTTTTACGTGTGGAATCACCACATCACGGCTTGCAATTCGACTTGACGCAACGGAAAAAATAACTTTGCGCGTCTTGATCTTCTCCTGCTCAAAGCCCTCTTCCAAACGTTTGCGAAATTCCTCCCAGCCCTCAAAATGTTCTTCTACGGTCATGCCGCCCGGTGTCGGAAATGCAAAACTTTTGTCTATTTTCGGATTTTTTGATTTGAAATCAGCCTCGATAACCCTTGTTATCTCACTTCCGATCTCAATACTGATTACTTTATTTGCCATAGTCTCCCTTTCTCCTTTGTTTTCGTATCAAAACCTGTCAGATTCGGATGCGAAAACAAAGGCAACTGTATTAGATGATACTCATGTACATTCGTATCAGGCTGTCTCCCCACAAGGTCGCGATCATAATACCGACTGCAAGGTACGGTCCCATTGCAAGCATATGCTCTGCTTTTGATATTTTCATACGCAATAAATGTATGACGGAACCTATGATACAGCCCAACACGAATGCCAATAGTATTTTTTTCCATCCTAACATCATTCCCGTTGCTGCCATTAACTTTATGTCTCCTCCGCCGATTGCCTTTCCGTGTGAACACAGATAGAGCAAATACAAAAATGCACTGACGGAAAAAAAGCCGATTGCATAAGAACTCCAGTGTTTCAAATCGAGTATCATATGTATCACTGCCAAGACAAATATAAAAATATTGATTCCAAACGGAATCTCGTATGTGCGAAAATCAATCACACTGAGTACTAACAGTGCCGACGCCATCAGAGCGTAGATTCCGCTCTCGATATTCAGCCCGTTCACTGCAAAAATCAGAACATACAAAAATCCATTGACCGCCTCGATGATCGGATACTGGCAGGAAAGTTTTGTTTTGCACTTTCTGCACTTACCGCCGAGAAAGATATAACTGAAGATAGGGATCAAATCATACCATTTTAACTGATATCCGCAGGTCATGCAGTGGGAGTTCACCTTGACGATGTCCTCCCCCTTTGGAATGCGGTAGATACACACATTCAAAAAACTGCCGATGACAATTCCAAATAAAAATATGAAAATTTCTGCGAATATCAGTATTGGGTCCATGTGTTAATGTGTTCCTTTCAAATGAGGATTAGTCCTGTTTCCATTTATTTGTAGTGTCAGTTGATTTGTCAACTTCTGGATATAATGTATAAGATTTTCCATTCGTTTGTCCATCAGTAACGTAAACTGTTACCTCTCCTGATGCAGAAATTTTATAAGCAAATGTGTAATCACTATCTGCTTTTACCTTTGGTTCTCCAC
>CAKRJK010000225.1 GCA_934351705.1 uncultured Lachnospiraceae bacterium | reverse complement strand
GGGCAGACGTGGTGCTAGTCGTGATAGACGCGACGGAGGGTGTCACGGAGCAGGATGCAAAAATTGCAGGTATCGCACACGAACGCGGCAAGGGCATTATCATTGTGGTAAACAAATGGGATGCCATTGAAAAAAATGACAAAACCGTCAAAGAACACAGCGATAGGATTCGCCAGATCCTGAGTTTTATGCCGTATGCGGAGATTATGTTTATTTCTGCAAAGACAGGACAGAGAATGCATAAAATGTTTGATATGATTGATATGGTCATTGAGAATAACAGTATGCGTGTTGCGACCGGCGTGTTAAACGAGATTATGACAGAGGCAGTTGCAATGCAGCAGCCGCCTTCAGATAAGGGAAAACGCTTAAAACTTTACTACATCACACAGGTTGCGGTCAAACCACCGACCTTTGTTATTTTTGTAAATGACAAACAACTGATGCACTTTTCTTATACAAGATATATTGAGAACCGTATCCGCGATGCGTTCGGTTTTCGCGGAACATCATTGAAATTTATCATACGTGAAAGAAAGGAAGGATAGGAATGGTGATAAGCAGAATCCTATGTGTCCTGATTGGGTATGCGGTAGGTTTGTTTCAGACAGGATATATTTACGGAAAAATTCACAACGTTGATATTCGCCAGCACGGAAGCGGCAATGCGGGAACAACGAACACGTTGAGGACGCTCGGTGTCAAAGCGGGAGCGATTACCTTTGCGGGAGACTGTGGAAAAGCGATCGTCGCGATTTTCGTTGCATGGTTGATTTTTCATAATCAATATCCAGACACGATAAAGCTGTTGGAGCTGTATACAGGTCTCGGAGCAGTGCTGGGACATAATTATCCTTTTTATATGAAATTTAAAGGCGGAAAGGGAATTGCCTGTACGATGGGAGTTATGCTGGCATTCTACTGGCCGCTGGCATTAATCGGAGTAACGGTGTTTATCCTTACCGTGCTTGCCTCAAGATATGTATCACTCGGTTCGATTCTGGCAGTCATCGCACTGTTTATTGAGTTTGTTGTATTCGGACAGCTTGGACATCTGCCGGTGGCGGGCGGACAACTGACAGAGGTCTATGTGATCGCACTGGTATTTTCGGGGATGGCACTCTGGAGACATCGTGCAAATATCAAACGTCTGCTTGGTGGAACGGAAAGTAAGCTGAGTTTTAAGAAGGCGGGAAAAACAGATTTGAAATAGCAGCGGGGCGGATGCTTACGCTGCATAATGATACAATTTCATTACATAAGATTTTCAGACAAAAAAAGAACGGCTGGGCTGCCGTTCTTTTTTGGGTAATGAGAAAATGAAAAACTATTTTGTTATCTTGTTTGATGATGAATTCATTATAATAAGAAAATATGGCTAATTTTTGTACGCAATATAAAAAAACTATGAAAAAGTATAAAAAAAGAAGAAAGTGACATAGTTCAAAAAAAGAATCGTTCGACACTTATCGCAGAAAAAAATGCTGGATTTTCAAGGGTTGCAGAGAAAAAGTCGACCAAGTCGACAAAAATGCGGATTTGAGTCGACGGACAAAGCGGAATCACAGTGGTATAGTTTGCCTCACCGGAAGAAAAGAGGTGAGATGAGATGACGTTTTGGGAATTTTTAAAATGCTTTTTATGCTTATAGGAGTTAGTATTCAAAATGGATAATTCCTGTATTTTTGGAAAATATTGCAAAAAATTATTTCAGTAGGTATAATAATTCTATATTGGAATGAGAGAATTATTATGAGTAGTATAACGTATCTTGGAATTATAGTAAAATATGTCATAGGAATTATGGTGATTGACAGGTTAGTCAAACCAAATTCAAAAATGGAAAGGACAAGATATTTTTTCCAAATAGTATTGTTGGGAGTCGAATTATTAATTTGGATTCCGGTACAGGGAAAAAATAATTTTTGGGAAGTCTTGGTGACCTTAGGGGAAATAGTAGTTTATTATAGCTATTTGCTAGCTTTGAAACCAAGAGATTTTACATTTTCTGATAAGATGGCTGTGTTAATGACGGTACAAATAGTCAGAGGAGCAATTGCAATACCAATTACAATTTTAACGTGGATAACGTCAGAAAAACTTTTTCCGACGATACCTTCCCCATTATCTTTAGGATGTGGATATATAGTAGAATTGGCAGCGGTATATTTTATCTGTTTGCAAATGGATAAATATCAATTATCGGTATCTATGAAAAAATCCAGAGCAAAATATGGAATAGGTATTATAGGAGTAATTTTCTATTCGGCAAAAGTGGGATTATTGCTATTCTTTGATCGTTCAGGGAATACAGTTTTATACATAGCACTTACTGTTTTAATTATGGGTACTCTGTTAGGTACGCTGTGGCTTATCGACTGGTATTTCAACGAAAAAGAGAAAAAACTTCTCTGGGAAGATAACCAGCAGATGTCGCGGCAGATTCATCGAGCGAAAGAAATCATGCCGGCATTGAATATGACATTAGAGCAACTGCAAACCACTGAAAGTCAAACAGAAGTCAGTCAAGTATTGGGAGAGATTCATCAGCTTTGCAAAGAGCAGATGGCAGAATATGAAGTTATGAGTAGAGATAGAAAACATTTTCCAAGTACGGGAATACATGTGTTGGACAAACAGATTGAAGCGTATGGAGCGGAGACAGGTGCGAAGCGGATAAATTTTGATCTGTTTGTGGCAACACCGATGGACTCGGCAATTAAAAAAGAGAAAATCAAAGAGTTAGATTTTTTAAGACTGGTTGGGGATTTGATGAGAAATGCGATTCGAGCCATCGAAAGAAAATCCGATGCAGGTGGAAATATCCTATTGGTGATGGGATATGTCGGTGAGAATCTGCAATTGGATATTTATGACGATGGCACGCCATTTCCCATTTTTATTTTGAACGAGTTTGGAAAAAGAGGAAATACCGAAGACGGAACGGGCAACGGTCTTTCCGATACCATTGAATTTTTGGACGAATATCACGCAACCTATCGGTTGACGGAATATGAAGATCATCGTACCTTTTCAAAAGGAATCAGCATCATCTGGGACGGAAAAAACGAAAAACAAATCGACAGTCCCCGCATTATGCAGATTGCCAAAAGCAGTATGTTACTTTCTTGAGAGTTTTGTTTTCATATTTCGGATAAACTCACTGTTTGTCGGTTTGCCCTTGACGCCCGAAACCGTGTAGCCGAAATAGCTTTGCAGGGTTTCGAGG
>CAKRJK010000224.1 GCA_934351705.1 uncultured Lachnospiraceae bacterium | reverse complement strand
AAAGACATAGACTGCATGGTACAGACAAGCAGCATGAAGGAACATGAGCGTGAGGAATTTCTGCAGGAATTTTCAAAAAAGCGTGAGAATGCGATGGTGGGATTTTGCGTGCTGGGTGGAATTTTCGGAGAGGGAATTGATCTAAAGGAAGATTTGCTCATCGGGGCAATTATCGTTGGGACAGGCTTGCCGCAGGTCGGAAATGAGAGAGAAGTTTTAAAACAGTATTTTGAACAAAGGGGGGAAAACGGATTTGATTACGCTTACCGTTATCCCGGAATGAATAAAGTGTTGCAGGCGGCGGGGCGTGTGATCAGGACAAAGGACGACCGCGGGGTGGTGGCTCTTTTGGATGAACGTTTTTTGCAACAGGAATACCGCAGGCTGTTTCCGAGAGAGTGGGAGCAGTATGCGGTATGCAAAAGAGAAAATATTTCTGAATTATTAGAAGATTTCTGGCGGCAGGAGTTTTAAAAACTCTTGTGTGGAAGCCGAGACAGGGAGGTTCGGATTGATGGAGGCAACAAGTTGTCTGGTCGGAAGTTTTTCCCGTGTGTTTAAGACAAACAGATCCTTTGTCTGACGAGTCAGGCAGTAGTCAGGAATAAAGGCAATGCCAAGTCCGATTTTGGCAAGGTCGATGAGCAGATCGTTACTGCTCAACTCGATTTCCGGAATCAGCTCTAACTGATGCTGCAAAAAGAGATTGTGCAGATACTCACTGGTCGTACTTTTCCGGTCAAGCATCAGAATCGGGTAGTTTCTCAGATCGGAAAGTGTGATCTCCTGTGAGGTCAGATTGTAATAAGCCGGATTTGCGATAAAGACATCGGAAAAGTTTAACACGGTTTTTTGAATATAGGAATGGTTCAATTTTGCATTCGGAAAGTTCGTTACAATCAGATCGACTTTTCCCTGCTCTAACAGATCAACGCAGCTTAGGGAAGTTGCATTGGTGACCTTGATAGGAACAGTCGGAAATTTTTTGTGGAACTGTTTTAGGTACGGAACGAGAAAGTAACGGCAGATCGTATCGCTGGCACCGATATGAAGCTGTCCAAGACCGAGGGTGGTGGAATCCAAAAGCTGGTTTTCGCCTCGACGGATCAGATTCATGGCAGGTTCTACGTGTTTTAACAATACCTTGCCGGCAGGTGTAAGCTGTACTTTTTTGGTACTGCGGATAAAAAGCGTCTGTCCTAATTTTTTTTCAAGTGTCTTAATGGACTGGCTGACTGCTGACTGTGAGATAAAGAGCTGTTTGCTTGCAGCGGAAAAGCTGAGCGAAGTGGCAACATAGTAAAATACTTTGTAAAGTTCATAATTAATATCCATAAAATAGAAACTCCTTTGTGTAAAAATCCCCTTGTTAATAAGTATAAAAAGAATTATAATTATAGCTTATAAATTAGTCAAGAGTAGGTGAGCGAAAGATGAGCGTACAAAAGAATTCCTGTAAGGAAGTGATAAAGGCGGCATTTCCGTTGACGATTCCCGTGATGGCAGGATACCTGTTTCTGGGAATGGGATTTGGAATCTTATTGCAGGAAAAGGGTTACAGTGCATGGTGGGCGATTCTGATAAGTGTTTTCATCTATGCCGGTTCCATGCAGTATGTGGCGGTCGGATTATTGAGTGGAGGAAGTTCGATACTTGCGGCGGCACTGATGACGTTGATGGTCAATGCGAGACATTTGTTTTACGGAATTTCCATGATAGAAAAATATAAGCAGACAGGTTGGAAGAAACCTTTGCTGATCCATACGCTGACGGACGAGACGTATTCTGTGGTTGTGACGAAGAATGCACCGCAGGGAGTGGATCCGGGATGGTTTTATCTGACGATTTCGCTGTTGAATCAGATTTACTGGATTATCGGAAGTGCGGTCGGCGGACTGCTCGGAGAATGGCTTCCGTTTGATTCTACGGGAATAGATTTTGCGATGACGGCATTGTTTTTAATAATTTTTGTAGACCAGTGGAGGGAGAGTAAAAACCACGTGGCGGCAATTCTGGGAGTCGGAATTTCTGTGGTGTCTCTGCTTGTTTTCGGAGCGGACAAGTTTGTCATTCCGGCGATTGTTGTGATGGTGCTGGCACTGAGTTTACTGCGAAAGAAACTGGAAAAGGAGGTTTTGACGGAAGATGGGACAGTTTGATGCGATTTGTATGATCCTTGTGATAGCGGGAGTGACATTTTTACTGCGTGCAACTCCGTTTGTACTGTTTCCTGCGGGAAAGGAGACGCCGGCATTTGTAAAGTATCTCGGAAAGGTTTTGCCGTATGCAATGATGGGAATGTTGGTGGTATATTGTTTTCGGAATACAAAGGTGCTGACAAAGCCGTATGCGGTTCCGGAGATCATAGCAGGTGTGCTGGTAGTGGGGTTGCACCGATGGAAACAGAATACACTGCTTAGCATTGCCGTAGGGACGGTGGTTTATATGGTGCTTGTGCAGACAGTGTTCTGATGAAAGATAAGGTATTCTTATAAAAAGAATTAAATATATTAATTTTTCTAATTTAACGGAAAATGATAAACTAGAGAGTGAAAAATGATAACAAGATTCCAACAGGAGGTTTTTATGAGCAACGTAAGAAGAGTTTATGTAGAGAAAAAGCCGGCGTATGCCGTAGCAGCAAAAGAACTGCATTCTGAAATCAAAAGTTACTTGGGAATCAAGAGCGTGACCAACGTGCGTGTCCTGATTCGTTACGATATAGAAAATGTTTCTGAACAGACTTATAAGAAAGCACTGGGAACCGTATTCTCCGAGCCGCCGGTGGACGAGGTATACGAGGAGCATTTTGACGTTGCGGGTGCAAAGACTTTCAGCGTGGAGTATTTACCGGGACAGTTTGACCAGCGTGCGGATTCCGCAGAGCAGTGTTTGAAGCTGTTAAAAGAGGATGAGGAGCCGATTATCCGTTCTGCGACGACTTATGTCATCAGCGGAGAAATCAGCGACGAGCAGTTAGAAGCAATCAAAAACCATTGCATTAATCCGGTAGATTCCAGAGAGACAGGCATGGAAAAACCGGAGACTTTGGTGACAGAGTTTGAGGAGCCTGCCGATGTGATCGTGTTTGACGGTTTTATTGAGATGGACGAGACAAAGTTAGAAGAATTATACAATTCTCTCGGACTTGCCATGACGTTCAAAGACTTTTTACATATCCAGAAGTACCTCAAGGGAGAGGAAAAGAGAAATCCGTCTATGACAGAGATCCGTGTGTTGGATAC
>CAKRJK010000223.1 GCA_934351705.1 uncultured Lachnospiraceae bacterium | reverse complement strand
CCTCACCCTTGTTCGGCTCCTCTACACCACCGTTGAAGAAGAAGGTTACATGTGCGTATTTCTCGGTCTCTGCGATACGTGCCTGTGTCATGTTGTTTGCTGCTAACCACTCACCGAAGGTATTGGTTACTGCCACTTTCGGGAATGCGATTTCTTTGTTTGGAATGGTTGGATCATAATCGGTAAAGCATACAAACTTGGTATCAATTCTCTTGCCTCTCTCAAAACCTTTGAAATCATCATCACAGAAGCTTCTGGTGATCTCTCTTGCACGGTCCGGTCTGAAGTTGAAGAATACCACAGAATCCCCGTCCTGAATGGTTGCAACCGGTGCTCCGTTCTCTACGATAACGGTCGGTTTTACAAATTCGTCTGTCTCGTCTCTGTCGTAAGACTGCTGGATTGCTTCCGGTCCGCTTGCTGCAGTCAGTCCCTCTCCTTTTGTCAATGCGTCATATGCTAATTTTACACGGTCGTAGTTGTTATCTCTGTCCATTGCATAGTAGCGTCCTGATACGGATGCGATTTTACCTACGCCGATTTTCTTCATCTCTTCTTCTAATGCGATTGCGTAATCTTTTCCGCTTGCAGGCGGTGTGTCACGTCCGTCTAAGAAGCAGTGAACATATACTTTCTCTAAATTATTTCTTCTTGCAAGCTGTAATAATCCGTAAAGATGTGTGTTATGGCTGTGTACACCACCATCGGACAGTAAGCCGAAGAAATGTAATGCACTTCCTTTTTCTTTACAGTTCTTTACTGCGTCTAAGAGTGCAGGATTTTCAAAGAATGTACCGTCTTCAATATCTTTTGTGATTCTTGTCAATTCCTGATATACGATACGTCCTGCTCCCATGTTCAGATGTCCTACCTCTGAGTTACCCATCTGTCCGTCTGGAAGTCCTACTGCCAATCCGCTGGCATTTCCTTTCACAAAAGGATACTCTTTCATAAGGTTGTCCATGACCGGTGTTTTTGCTTCTGCCACGGCATTGCCTTTTTCTGTATTGTTTAATCCGTATCCGTCTAAAATCATTAATACTGTTGTCTTTTTACTCATGTGATTACCTCTTTTCCTCTCTCTTTCTTCTTTATCTTAAAACAATTTCCGCTACTTTTCAACCGATACTGCATAAATGAGAAAAGTTCTTTTTAACAGTGTCTGTCCTAGTTTGCGGAATTTGTGATATAGCCTTCTTCATCAATTTCCACGCCGTTAGAAAGTCTTCGCATAAAGTCTAAAACCTCGGTCCGTTCTTTTCCCTCTGTCAAAAGTCTGGTCTTGGTATTCTCCTGCATACACGGAAGAAACCGCACTTTAATCTCTCCGTCTTTTTGAATCCGAACCTGTTCCATTCCGGTTTCCAATCTGGCAGAATTAAACCAGAAATTGCCGAGGCTGTATAAGACCGGAACGCCTTCCACATAGGAAAATCCCTGCAAACAATGCGTATGTCCGCCGATAATCACATCCGCTCCCGCATCCGCATATGCTTTTGCCAGTTCCTTTTGATCCGAACCGTAGACATTGGTTCCCTCTGTTCCCCAATGCGGATAAACAATGACATAATCACTGTTTTTCTTCGCCTCTTCTATGACAGAGACAAATTTGTCTGGTTTTAAAGTTTTCAGTACTCCCGGCGTATCCTCCGTCGCTTCTTTTGTGTAATTGTATGAGCGTTCTATCTGTGTTGCGGAAACAATCGCAATTTTTTTACCATTTGCCACAAAATAAACAATTTTCTTTGCTTCTTTTAGATTACGTCCTGCTCCGACGTATGGGATTCCCGCTTCTTCCAGTGTCTCTAATGTATCCACCAGTGCGTCTTTTCCATAGTCATAGACATGGTTATTTGCCACAGAAACGATGTCAACACCTAATTGATTTAATATTTCTACTCTGGATGGCTGTGCCCGGAATGTATAGGCCTTACCCGGGATTGCAGTTCCTCTTGTGCTGTAAGTGTATTCATTGTTCAGCATCATAATATCTGCCTTTTGCATTTCCATGATCAATTCTGGGGAAAAGCAGTCGAAAATCTCGTTTTCCTGCATATCCATATGCTTTGTGGTTGCCCATCCTTCCGAAAGATTGATGTCTCCCGCAAAATCCATGACGATCTCATCCTCACTTGCACAATCTTTAAAATAGACATTTTGCAGACTGTCGCTCTGATAGCCGGTCTCTTTGCAATATAGTACCCATAAAACCTGTATGGAATTTCCCGTCAGTTCATACCATCGCCCGGCACTCATCCTGCCCTGTTCGGCTTCCTCCGCAATCGCGAAAATCATTTCTTTTCCGTAATTGGAAGTCATCCATGTCAAAAAATTCTCGTCAATCGGCTTATTTCCGATGCACTCTTTTGTGCAGCAATCCAAAATGCTGTCGTATGCTTCTTCTAATTTTTCTAAATCCGTATCTTTTTCGCCAGGTTCTAATTTGTTTCCCTGTACTGCTTCTGATTCGGTTTCTTTTGTATTGTCTCTGATGATCCCTGTTCCGTTGCCGCAGCCGCTGCAAAACAACACCACCGCTAGTAGAACACAGAGAAACCATTTTTGATTCTTTTTCTTTTTCATGTATCTTTTCCGTCTAATTGGAATAAGCAGCGGCATTTTTAACGTACCGCTGCTTACTGCCAACATAGATTTTATTCTTTATTTGTAGTTTACAATTTTTCCGAAATCTGCTTTTAAGGAAGCTCCGCCGACTAATCCGCCGTCGATGTCCGGTTTTGCAAATAACTCTGCTGCATTTCCTGCATTTACAGATCCGCCGTACTGGATACGGATTGCTTCTGCTGTTGCATCATCATATACTTCTGCGATGCATGCACGGATTGCTGCACATACTTCCTCTGCCTGATCGGAGGTTGCTGTCTCGCCTGTTCCGATAGCCCAGATTGGCTCGTAAGCGATAACTGCTGTTTTAGCCTGATCTGCTGTTACATTCTGGAATGCAATCTTGATCTGCATACGGATCCAGTCAATGTAGATACCCTGTTTTCTCTGTGTTAAAGACTCACCACAGCAGATGATTGGTGTGATACCATGCTCAAATGCTTTTAATACTTTTTTGTTGACCGTCTCGTCTGTCTCTGCAAAGTATTCTCTTCTCTCTGAGTGACCTAATACAACGTATTTGACGCCTGCATCTGTCAACATGTTTGGAGAAATCTCTCCTGTGTAAGCACCTTTCTCCTCAAAGTACATATTCTCAGCGCCAACCTCAACGTTTGTTCCCTTAACTGCCTCAACAACAGGTACGATGTCGATTGCAGGTACACAGTAAACAACGTC
>CAKRJK010000222.1 GCA_934351705.1 uncultured Lachnospiraceae bacterium | reverse complement strand
TTCTAAATTTTCCTCAAACTGTGTGCAGTATGAGAGAATCTCTTCGTTTTCTTCCAGTGTTTTCTTGAGATTGCGGATACCTGCCAATACTTCCTGCTGTTTGATATTGCCGTTTTCCATAAATTTGTCCTCAAGCCGGGCATACAACTGCGAATATTCTCCCTCTACACCGAACGATTTTGCAGCCTCCACAAGAAACGGTCTTAACAGATCGTTGGAACCGATCGACAAAAAAATGACATCTGCTTTTCCAATCGCCTCGTCATACTCTCCCTGTTGTATCCGCTCTAACAATTCCCAGCTTTTCTGTCCGTTGATTCCATAATTCTCAATCGTTGCCTTCGCCTCTTTCGCCACGATTGCTCCGTAACACTGGCTTTCCTCATCTTCTAATCCATATCCTTTTGCTATGCTGTCTCCCAGGACCACGATATGTAACGGCGTTGCCGCCTGCACCGTCTGCGGACAGACTGCAAAAAACATCACGATCATTGTAAGCAGCGCAGTGCTTACCCTCTTTCTCTTTTTCATCCCACTTTTCCTACTTTCTCAGTTGATACTTTTCCTCTATAACATCAAATGTTCCAAAAAACCTCTCTGCTGCAATTCCCAATTGTTTTGCCGCCTCTACGTTGTCCTGCCGATCATCAATAAACAAGGATTCCTCCGGTTTTAATTTATATTTTTCTAACAGATAACGGTAAATCTTCTCATCCGGTTTTATCATATGTACATCCGACGACACCACCACCCCCGCAAAATCTTCCAATTGGCGGAATCTCGGAAAATAATCATAAAACTCCGTACTCGCATTGGAAAGAATGTACACCGGATAATCCTGTCTCATCAGATTCTCTACAAAATCCTGTGCATTCTTCATCGGGAGCATACTGTCCGTCCATCTCTCGTTGCAGTTCTTCAACGCCTGATGGTGCTCCTTTGGGATTCTTGCCGCAATCCGCTCATATGCTTGGTCTGTACTAATCTCGCCCAAATCCTTGAGAACCCATTCCTGCCCCTCAAAAAGTTCTTTCCGGATCAGCCGCATCTGCTGCTCATCGGTGCAGTACTGCTTTAACGGAATCTGCGGATTATAGTCAAACAGCACATTTCCCATATCTAAAATAATATTCTTAATCATATTGCTTTTCCTCGTTATTCATTCGGTCTTTGATAAAATCTTCCGGCAATCTGCTCTGTTTTGATTACGTTGACAAACGCATGCGGATCTGCTTTTTTTACTACGGATAACACTTCCTTGCTCTCCTCACCGGAAACGACGGAGTAAACCACCTTTCTCTCCTTATGCTCATAGGAACCTTCTCCCTCAATAATGGTTGCCCCGTGATTGGTGGTCTGCGCGATCGCCTCATAGACTGCTTTTGCATGGTTTGTCACAATAAACAACGTCTGCTGCTGATAGCGCTTATAATGCAGGTGTAATACCTGCGTGGACGCATATTGAAAAATAATGGAATACAATGCCTTATCCCAGCCGAAAAGGATTCCCGCGATCAACAGAATCACGACATTCATTCCCAGTACCACGTTCCACGAATCAATTTCCTTTTTCTCAGAAAGATAGATTGCAATAAAATCGGTTCCCCCTGTGGTTGCGTTCATCCACAGACAAAGGCAGATCACAAATCCGTTGATCATGCCTCCGAACACACTGATGAGCAGTGTGTCATAGGTGATGACATACCCCGGTATCAGGTCAGTCAAAACACTGGTCAGTACGATCATCAGACAGGAATACAGTGTGAATTTCTTTCCGATAAAACGAAATCCGATATATATCGGTATCGCATTCAACAGTACATTAATGACGGTGTACGGAAGACTGATATGTAAAAACATCTGTGCCGCACGCTGAACCAGAAGTGATAATCCCGTCGCTCCTCCGGGATAAAGTCCTCCGGTATGTACAAACGATTTGATATTGAGTGCCATGATAAACGAAGCCAGACAGATTACTACCACCCGCTTACAGGTATCTTTGAATGTCTCTTTTCTCATAGGTATTCCTCTTCCTCTTTTTTCTTTATTATACCAAAAGACAACCGCCTTTCTCAACTGCTGTGTGATATTTCCACATATATTTCCAAAAAAACGGATTTGTATTTTTTTATAGAAATTGCCAATACTGTCATTGACAAATTTGGTAATAGATTTTCTGATTTTTTTTTGTTATGCTATAATCAGATAGCAATGATTATGACATCATGTGATTACAAACAGACGAAAGAGGGATGAAATTGGATTTTAGACAACTTTTAAATCATTATATAGAGGTGTTGGGATGTACCGCAAAAGAGTTATCCGAGGTTTCGGGACTTTCCACAACCGACATCAGCCGTTACCGCACCGGAAAGCGTCTGCCTTCCCACAATAGCGAAAAATTGCAAAAACTTTCTTTTGGAATTGCCGAAATGGCACATTTACAACAAAAGGCAGACTTTTCGCAGCAGGAAGTTTTCGATGCGTTAAGAAATGCCCTTCCGACAAGCTCTGACGAATTTTATCACACCATTGATAACTTAAATACTCTTATAGATACCTTGAACATTAATGTTGCCGAGATGTCCCGTGCGATCAACTATGATGCGTCTTACATTTCACGTATCCGTTCCAAACAGCGTCAGCCTTCTGACACAGAGGCTTTTATCGACTGTGTATGTAATTTTATCGTGGGACGCTATACTTCGGAGCATTCGCTCATCACGCTCTCGATTTTGATGAACTGTGAGCAGGAACGCTTAATGACTGAAAAGACTTACTTAAGCACCATCAAGGATTGGCTTACCACGCAGAAAGAGACAGAGGAAACAGATGTCCATAATTTTTTAAAGAAATTGGATGAATTTAATCTGGATGAGTATATCCGTGCCATCCATTTCAACGAGATCAAGGTTCCTACCGTTCCTTTCCAATTTCCTACCAAAAAACATTACTTTGGCGTAGAGGAAATGAAAGCCGGAGAACTGGATTTCTTAAAATCAACTGTTCTGTCAAAATCAAACGAGCCTGTTTTCATGTGCAGCGATATGCCAATGGAGGACATGGCGGAGGATATGGATTTTTCGAAAAAATGGATGATGGGACTCGCCGTAATGCTCAAGAAAGGATTACACTTGAATATCATCCACAATCTGGACCGGCCGTTTAATGAAATGATGCTCGGTTTAGAGAGCTGGATTCCTCTTTATATGACAGGTCAGATTTCCCCTTATTACCTAAAGAATGTATCGACGGATGTATACCACCACTTCCACTATACTTCCGGCGAAGCTGCTTTGTTCGGTGAATGTATCAACGG
>CAKRJK010000221.1 GCA_934351705.1 uncultured Lachnospiraceae bacterium | reverse complement strand
GAATACTGGCAATTATAATAGGAAGTATTCTCAATCGGAAAGTTCTTGTTCCGGCAAAAAACCATTGGGATAAAGTCTTGAAGCTGGCAATGTTACAGACAGTACTGCAATACTTTTTCTTTTATGTCGGATTGGCACATACGAGTGGAGTAAAAGCTTCTATTTTAACGGGATTGAATGTGTTTATGACAATTCTGATTGCCAGTCTGCTTTTTCATCAGGAAAAACTTACAATGCGAAAAATAATCGGATGTATCATCGGATTTGCGGGCGTTGTGATCGTGAATCTGAATGGCACAGGACTGGACGCCGGATTTTTGTGGAACGGAGAAGGATTTATGTGTATGTCGGCACTTTCTTCGGCTTTCTCCTCGGTATTTATCAAACGGTATTCTAAGGAAGAAAATCCGGTGACGTTGAGCGGCTATCAGTTTATGTGTGGAGGATTGATCTTGAGTTTTGTCGGATACGTGATGGGAGGAAGATTACACCATATTACGGGAGCGGCAGTCGGAATTTTGTGCTATCTGGCATTTGTATCGGCAGTTGCATATTCGTTATGGGGCATTTTATTAAAATATAATCCGGTATCCAAAGTTTCGGTGTTCGGATTTATGAACCCGGTATTTGGGGTGATCTTGTCGGCAGTATTTTTAAAGGAGGGCTCACAGGCGGCAGGGATTGCCAGCATTGCAGCGTTAATTCTGGTGAGCTTGGGAATTTATATTGTAAATCGGTCAAAAGAGGTTTCGGTTTGATTTTGAGATAGAAGAGCAGGAGGAAGAAAAATGAGTACAATTATTAATTTGAAAAAAGGCGAGGGAAGAACCGTAAAAGCGGGCGGAATGTGGATATATGACAATGAAATCGACACCGTTGTGGGAAGCTACGAAAACGGTGACGTGGTATTGGTACATGATTTTGACGGATACCCGATGGGCGTTGGTTTTATCAATGATCACTCTAAGATCCGGGTGCGTATGTTAAGCAGAGATGAAAGTGTCACGATTGATAAAGAGTTTTGGATGAATCGTGTAAAGAGAGCATGGGAGTATCGAAAAAAAGTGGTTGATACTTCAAGCTGTCGTCTGATCTTCGGTGAGGCGGATTTTATACCGGGGCTTGTGGTAGACAAGTTTGCAAATGTTCTGGTTGTGCAGGCAAATGCTCTTGGAATTGATCAGTGGAAAGAAATGATCGTGGATTGTGTCAAAGAGTGTCTTGCGGCAGACGGCGTCGAAATTATCGGTGTTTATGAGCGAAGCGACACAAAGGAGCGAAAAAAAGAGGGGCTGGAGCAGGTAAAAGGCTTTATCGGCGAACCGTTCAACACCAGTGTCGAGATCATAGAAAACGGTGTCTGGTATGTGGTGGATGTAAAAGACGGTCAGAAAACAGGATTTTTCTTGGACCAGAAATACAATCGTGCGGCAGTCGGAAAATTGTGTCAGGATGCGGATGTGCTGGACTGCTTTACGCATACGGGTTCGTTTGCCCTGAATGCGGGAGTGGGAGGTGCAAGACGTGTGCTTGGAATTGACGCATCGGATCTCGCGATCCATCAGGCAATGTTCAATGCGAGAATGAATGATATGCAGGGAATCGTACAGTTTGCGTGCGGAGATGTGTTTGACTTATTGCCTGATTTTGAGAAAAAAGGAAAACAGTTTGATGTTGTTATTTTAGATCCGCCTGCATTCACAAAATCCAGAAATTCCGTCAAGAATGCTGTCAAGGGATACCGTGAGATTAACCTTCGGGCATTAAAGCTGGTCAAAGACGGCGGTTACCTTGCGACTTGTTCCTGCTCGCATTTCATGACGTATGAATTGTTTACCAAGACAATCGCGGAGGCAGCAAGAAGTGCTCACAAGCGTTTGCGTCAGGTGGAGTTTCGGACACAGGCACCGGATCATCCGATTTTGTGGGCGGCAGATGAGAGTTATTATTTGAAGTTTTATATTTTCCAAGTCTGTGAGGAGTACTAAAATTTTATGGAGAAACAACAATTAGAAAAATGCCCGCTTGCAAAAAAATGCGGTGGCTGTGAGTGGCAGGGCATTTCTTATCAAGAACAATTAAAGAAAAAGCAAAAAGAAGTGCAAAAACTTATCGGCAATTTTTGTAAGGTAGAGCCAATCATCGGAATGGAATATCCGTATTATTATCGTAATAAGGTGCATGCGGTTTTTGACAGAACCCGTAGCGGACAAATCATTTCGGGCGTATATCAGGAGGGAACACACCGCGTTGTCAATGTGGATGAATGCAGGATCGAGAATCAAAAGGCAGATGCCATCATTCGTGACATCCGGGGCTTATTGCGTTCTTTTAAAATAAAAACTTACGACGAGGATACCGGTTATGGTCTGCTGCGTCATGTTCTGATCCGTACCGGATATACCAGCGGACAGATTATGGTAGTGCTTGTGCTGGGAAGTCCGATTCTTCCGTCAAAAAATAATTTTGTAAAGGCACTCCGTAAGCTGCACCCGGAAATCACCACCATCGTATTGAACGTAAATGACAAAAAGACAAGCATGGTGCTCGGTGAGAAAGAAACGGTGCTTTATGGAAAAGGCTATATAGAAGATACCTTGTGCGGACTGACATTTCGTATTTCTCCGAAATCTTTTTATCAGGTGAATCCGATCCAGACGGAGGTTCTTTATCAAAAAGCGATGGAGTATGCAAAGCTCACCGGAAAGGAAAGAGTGATTGATGCATACTGCGGAATCGGAACCATCGGAATGGTAGCGGCACAGCAGGCAAAAGAGGTCATCGGCGTGGAGCTGAATCAGGATGCGGTGCGTGATGCGGTCAGAAATGCAAGACGCAACGGAATGAAGAATATTACGTTTTATAAAAAAGACGCGGGAGAGTTTATGGTGCAGATGGCAAATCAGGGGGAGCGTGCAGACGTTGTATTCATGGACCCGCCGAGAGCCGGAAGTGACGAGGCGTTTCTGTCATCGGCAGTCAAATTGTCGCCGGAGCGGATTGTGTATGTGTCGTGTAATCCTGTGACGCTGGCACGGGATTTGAAGTATTTAAAGCGGGCGGGGTATGAGGTTCGGAAGTGCCAGCCGGTGGATATGTTTCCGTGGACTGGGCATGTGGAGACGGTTGTTCTTTTATCCAACTAAAACAAAAGCAGGATGATTACATTAATGTCACGATTGAACTTGATGATATGGATGTGACATCTGCAGAGACTAAGGCAACATATGATGAGATAAAGAGAGCGCAATTGTGGAGGCATTGAAGCATTTTAAGATGAATAGTTAATAAAGAGAGGTGCATATGCTATGCCAGGTATACT
>CAKRJK010000220.1 GCA_934351705.1 uncultured Lachnospiraceae bacterium | reverse complement strand
GTCTTGGATTGTTAAGCGGATGCTCTTTTGAAGGCTTTTCGCCGTCGGGAGAGGTCAATGTCGGAAATATTCCGAGGGCAAAGCCCAAGAAGGTCGAGAGTATTTCCGCAGAGGCATATGTGTACCAGACGTTGGACGATGAAACCAGAACCGTCTACGATCAGGTGCTGGACGCAATTTTACAACAGGAAAAAACAGTAAAAGTGTCCACGAAGGATACCGATATACTGGATCATGCTTACACGGCGGTAAATGCGGATTACGGCGGTCTTTTTTGGGTGTCCGGTTATATGTATACCAAGCATTCGATGGGAGATACGGTCACAAGCATCGATTTTTCACCGAATTATACGATGGATAAAGAGGAACGGGATAAGTATCAGGAGCAGATCGACCGGAAAGTAGAGGAGATTTTATCGGGCATTTCACAGGAAGAGGACGACTATGAAAAAGTAAAATATGTGTTTGAAACACTGATAGAGGAAGTTGATTATGGCAAAGAGTCTGAAAACAACCAAAATATTATCAGTGTGTTTGTAGACGGAAAAACCGTTTGTCAGGGCTATGCCTGTGCCACGCAGTATCTTTTGAAATTGTTGAATGTGCAGAGTGCGGTGGTGACGGGAAAGGCAAACGGAGAATCCCATGCATGGAATATTGTCAGGATGGATGGGAATTACTATTATGTGGACACAACATGGGGGAATTCGCGTTATTTAAATGAAGAAAATTCAGAGAAAAAATATGTGAATTTTAATTATTTCGGCATGACAACGGAAGAGATTAGTATGACACATCAGGCGGAAGTGTTCTTTGATTTGCCGATCTGTACGGCAACGGGAGATAATTATTATGTTTATGAGGGGCTTTATTTTACGGAATGGGACCCGGAGAAGATCGGAGGCGTATTCCAAAAAGCATGGGAAAATAAAAAGGGAAAAGTATCTGTAAAATTTTCCACAAATGAGTTATATGAAAAGACAGTGTCCTACTTTATAGAGAAAGAGCATATCTCCGATTATTGTGACGGGCTGACTTCCATGTATTATGTAGAAAATGAGGAGCAAAGGATTTTATCCGTTTCTTTTTAAAAGTTTCTTTAAAAAAACAAAATACATCTTTTCAAACAAAAATGAATATGCTATTATAACGTAGTATTAAAAACTATATAAGATAGAAAAAGAAAATATATAATGAGTTTTTTAAAAACAAAAAGAAATGAGGATAGAAGAATGAACTGCAAAATCATTGTAGACAGTTGTGGAGAATTAACCGATACGCAAAAGGCAGATCCGTGCTTTGTGTCGGTACCGTTGGAGTTGGATGTAGATGAGAGCCATTTTGTGGATGATGAGAGTTTTTCACAGGCAGATTTTTTGCAAAAAGTAAAGGCAAGCAAGAATTGTCCGAAATCAAGTTGTCCGTCACCTGAACGGTATCTTGAGGCTTATCAATCTGAGCAGGAGAGAATCTATGTGGTCACATTATCTGCGAAGCTGAGCGGTTCTTACAACAGCGCACAGTTGGCAAAGCAACTGTACGAGGAAGAATATGGTGAGAAACAGATTTATGTGTTTGATTCAAAATCTGCCTCGGTCGGTGAGACGTTGATCGCAATGAAGATCAAAGAGTACGAACAAAAGGGCTTGTTTTTTGAGGAGGTTGTTCAAAAGACAGAGGAATATATCAGTTCCCAGAATACCTACTTTGTGTTGGAAACATTGGATACGCTGCAGAAGAACGGAAGACTCAGTAATCTGAAAGCGTTGGTGGCAGGGGCATTGAATATTAAGCCGGTCATGGGTTCGACTCCGGAGGGAAATATTTGCGAACTGGCAAAATCCAGAGGGATGAACAAGGCGTTGGAGCGTATGGCGCAGGAGATTGTCAGCCGTCTGCCGGATGATGCACAACGCACGTTGGGAATCTCACACTGCAACTGTCCTGAGAGGGCGGAGCTTTTAAAAGAAAAGCTGGAGCAGAAAGGACAGTTTAAAGAGATTTTTATTGTGGATACTGCCGGAATCAGTACCATGTATGCCAATGACGGGGGTATCATTGTTGCAGTATAGGAAACGAATTCTTATTTTTGTTTTAAATTTTCAATAAAGGACTTCTCAAAGACGCGCAAAAAATTTATAATGAGCATAAGTTATGCGATAAGCAAATGGAAAGGGATTGCAATATTGGAAACAGAAGTAAATTTAGAGCAGCGTCAAAAGAAGTTGGTAATAGGGTATTTGATTTTCCTATTTCTTTTTTCTTGTATGTGGATGTGGGTGCAGCCGTTTAGTGTATCCCCGGATGAGGAGATGCGTTATCTGATACCACAATATATTTTTAATCACGGAAAACTTCCGGTGGGAAACGATCCGGAGATTATGAACTGGATGTGGGGAAGTTCTTACGGATATAATCCCATTACTTCTTATATAATCAGTGCTTTTTTTATGAAGATTACAGCAATTTTTACTACGGATTTTACGGCACTTTTGATGTCGGCACGTATGGTCAGCGTATTGTTTGGCGTGGCAAATGCCTATGTTGTGATTTTGATTTCAAAAAAGGTATTTCGGGAAAGCTATCTATACCGGTGGTTGTTTATTATCTTTGCAACCCTTTTGCCGGAGGTCGTATTTATCACTTCTTATGTAAATATTGATGCAATGGCTCTGTTTGGTTCGACACTTACAATCTATTGCTGGATTGTCGGGCTGGAGTCCGATTGGAATTATAAACATTGTATCATGCTGGGAATCGCACTCTCGATTTGTGCGTTGTCCTATTATAATACCTACGGCTTTTTGCTGTGTTCGTTTTTTATGTTTGTCATCTACGGGCTGTGCTTTTCAGATCAGGCAAAAGAGCAGGGAAGAGTCAAGACAACATTAAAAAAGGGAATGGTTGTGCTTGGAGTTGTGATTTTGCTCACGGCATGGTGGTTCGTGCGAAATTATATCCTTTATGACGGGGATATTTTGGGAATGGAAACCTGCGATAAGTATGCGGAACTTTATGCAGCTCCCCAGAAGAAACCGTCTTTTATCAATACACACCAAGAGAGAGGGCTTTCTATTTGGACGATGTTGTTTCGGGATAAATGGCTGGCAGCAACGATGGGAAGTTTTATTGCAAGGTTCGGATATTCGGATATTTATATCGCAAAGTGGATGTATGTAGTGATCGCTCTTTTTACCGTGCTGGGAGTACTGGGAGTGATTTTTAAGGCGAAGAAAGTGTGGGCAGACAGAGCGGATTGTAAGATGAGTCTGCTGCATTGGGCGATGGCGTGTGTGATACCGGTGACAGTTTGTATCAGTATGTAC
>CAKRJK010000219.1 GCA_934351705.1 uncultured Lachnospiraceae bacterium | reverse complement strand
AGGGGCAGTATATTCTGATGCACTCCGTTATCTATCGTACACAACTGCTGCATGATTGTGGATTAGAGTTGCCGAAGCATACGTTTTATGTGGACAATTTGTTTGTATACATTCCGCTTCCGTATGTAAAGACCATGTACTATCTGGATGTGGATTTTTACCGTTATTATATCGGAAGAGAGGACCAGTCGGTCAATGAGAGCGTTATGATACGCCGTATCGACCAGCAGATTAAAGTAAATAAGATCATGGTGGATGCGTTTGATCTGTGGAAGATTCAAAACCGCAAGCTGCGTAAATATATGTTCAATTATTTAGAGATTATCACTGTCATATCCACAGTGATGCTGATCCGCTCCGGCACGGAGGAGAATCTTGAAAAGAAACGGGAATTGTGGAATTATATCAAGAAAAAGGACATCCGTCTGTTCCACAAGCTGAGAAACGGAATTATGGGAAATACCATGAACCTGCCGGGCAAAGGCGGCAGAAAGATTTCCATTGCGGCATATAAGATTTCACAGAAGATTGTAGGATTTAATTAAATACGAATAAAAAATACCTGTACATCCGGACGCAACCGAAATGTACAGGTGTTTTTTTCTTATGCTTCTTGCTGCTCATGCAGTTCGTTTAGCAATGTATTTTTCAGATCATATAATTTCTGGCTTAAATCCACATGAATCTCATGCGGGTTGACAAAACGCTTTGTCTCATCCCAGATGGTTTCTTTTTCTTTGTTACAGATTTCACGGATTTCCATAACGCTTGGGGAAGTGTAGACACATTCACCCTGTTTGAAGACAGGAACGAGAAGCTCGCGGAAGGTATAACTTCCGCCTGCGAGTTTTGTCTTTTTCCACGGCTCGTTCGGATCAAAGATGGTCATATCTTCATTCTCATCGAATGTCTCGCCGACCAGACAAATTAAATCCGCGCGGATCTTACCGGTCTGTTTGTCGTAAATACGGTAAATTGTTTTATTGCCCGGATTGGTCACCTTCTCGGTATTCTCGGAAAGTTTGATTTTCGGAACGAACTCACCGTTTTCATCTTGAATGGCAGCCAGTTTGTATACGCCGCCGAAAGCAGGATTGTCCTTTGCGGTGATTAAGTGTGTGCCGACACCCCATGAGGTGATGGTAGCACCCTGTAATTTCAAACTCTCGATCAGATGCTCGTCCAGATCGTTTGATGCGGAAATAACGGCATCAGGGAATCCAGCGTCATCCAACATCTTACGAACCTTTTTGGAAAGGTAAGCAAGGTCACCGCTGTCCATACGGATTCCGTAGAAGGTAAGCGGAATGCCCGCCTCACGCATTTCCTTAAACACACGGATCGCATTCGGCATACCGGATTTTAAAGTATCGTATGTATCCACTAAGAGGATACATGCGGACGGATATAATTCCGCATATTTTTTGAACGCTGTATATTCATCAGGAAAACTCATGATCCAGCTATGTGCGTGAGTTCCTTTTACCGGAACATCGAAAAGCTGTCCGGCAAGTACATTGGAAGTTCCGGTACATCCGCCGATCACAGCGGCTCTCGCACCGTAAGTTCCTGCATCCGGTCCCTGTGCACGACGCAGACCGAATTCCATAACGCCGTCGCCCTTTGCGGCATAGCAGACTCTGGCTGCTTTGGTTGCAATCAGGCACTGGTGATTTAAAATATTCAAAATAGCGGTCTCCACAAGCTGTGCTTCCATAATCGGAGCAATGACCTTGATGATCGGCTCACGCGGGAAGATCAGTGTTCCCTCAGGAATCGCATAGATGTCTCCCGAAAAATGGAAGGTGCGGAGATAATCCAAAAAGTCCTCTTCAAAAATGTTCAGACTTGCCAGATATTCAATATCGCTCTCCTCAAAATGTAAGTTCTTGATGTAGTCGATTACCTGCTCAAGTCCTGCGGAAATCGCGTATCCGCCATCGCAAGGGTTTGAACGGTAAAAAGCGTCAAACACAACAACCTCGCGGTTCTGTGTTTTGAAATATCCCTGCATCATTGTCATCTCGTACAAATCAGTCATAAGGGTTAAATTTAATGTACTCATGATATTTTACATGGATAACCATGTACTCCTCTCTTTGTTTTTCGCCCGTTGGGGCTGTCTTGTCAACTGACTGAATTATAACATATTTCCTGTTTTTTACAAGTGTATAATAAGGAATTGTAGGATGAGAGCAATATCTTTTTACGAAACTCTTGACAACATTTGAGCCAAAGTTTTATAATGCTATGGAATAAATGAAACAAAGACGATGACGAAGACAGTAGGATATATGCCAAAATGACAGAGAGCCGGAGTGGGTGTGAACCGGTATGAGTAGCGAATATCTGAACATCACTTTTAAGTTGCAGCCTGAACTCTTTTTTGAAAGTAGGTGCTGACGGTTGCTTTCACGTTAAGAAAGCCATGTATGCAGACGATTCTAAGTACATTGTAACAGGTGGTATTACGCAGATTTTTCCCGCGTCCTTTTACAGGAGGCGGGATTTTTATTTTAGGAGGAAAGAATATGTACAACAAAGTATCCACGAACATGAATTTTGTTGAGAGAGAAAAAGAGACAGAAAAATTCTGGCGTGAAAATGATATTTTCCGCAAGAGTATGGAAAACCGCAAAGACGGCGAAACCTATACATTCTATGACGGACCGCCAACCGCCAACGGCAAACCACATATCGGACACGTATTAACACGTGTCATTAAAGATATGATTCCTCGTTATCAGACGATGAAAGGAAAAATGGTACCGCGTAAAGCAGGATGGGATACGCACGGACTTCCGGTAGAGTTAGAGGTAGAAAAATTATTAGGTCTGGACGGAAAAGAGCAGATCGAGGAATACGGTCTGGCACCTTTCATCGACAAATGTAAAGAGAGCGTCTGGAAATACAAAGGAATGTGGGAGGACTTCTCCGGCACGGTCGGTTTCTGGGCGGATATGGATGATCCTTATGTCACATACCATGATGACTTTATCGAATCCGAATGGTGGGCATTAAAACAGATCTGGGATAAAAAATTATTATATAAAGGATTTAAAATCGTACCTTACTGCCCAAGATGCGGAACTCCGTTATCCTCCCATGAGGTAGCACAGGGATACAAAGATGTCAAAGAACGCTCCGCAATCGCAAGATTCAAAGTCAAAGACGAAGATGCTTATATTCTGGCATGGACCACAACACCGTGGACATTGCCGTCCAACGTGGCACTTTGTGTCAACCCGAATGAGAGCTATGTGAAAGTAAAAGCGGCAGACGGATATACCTATTATATGGCAGAGGCACTTCTGGATACGGTTCTCGGCAAACTGGCA
>CAKRJK010000218.1 GCA_934351705.1 uncultured Lachnospiraceae bacterium | reverse complement strand
GTTCTGATCCATGAACTGTGATAACTGGGAAGAACCGAAAAATTCTTTGACTGCCGCAGTTACCGGTTTGATATTGATCAGGCTCTGCGGAGAAATTCCCTCTAAATCCTGTGTGGTCATTCTCTCACGCACAACTCTCTCCAGACGGGATAAACCGATACGGTACTGGTTCTGTAACAATTCACCAACCGCACGGATACGTCTGTTTCCTAAATGATCGATATCGTCATCATGTCCGATACCGTATTCTAAGTGCATATTATAGTTAATAGAAGCAAAAATGTCTTCTTTTGTGATGTGCTTTGGAATCAATTCCGGAATGCTCTTGCGGATAGCTTCTTTGATATCCTCAAGGTTGTCATTTTCTTTCAAAATCTCTGCCAGAACAGGGTAATAAACATCCTCTGTCACGCCGAGTTCTCTCGCATTGATTCCCTCTACGTGGGCATTGATGTCTACCATCAGGTTAGAAAGAATCTTGATATTTCTCTCTTCGCCCTGTACCCATACATACGGAACACCTGTATTCTGGATTTTTGTTGCAAGTTCTCTGGTAATCTCAATGCCTTTCTCGGCAATAATCTCACCTGTTGTCATATCTACAACGTCCTCTGCGAGAACCTGTCCTGTAATGCGGTTCTTTAACGCGAGTTTTTTGTTGAATTTGTAACGGCCTACTTTTGCCAGGTCATATCTTCTCGGATCAAAGAACATTGCCGTGATTAAGCTCTGTGCACTCTCTACCGTCAACGGCTCGCCCGGACGGATTTTTTTGTACAGCTCTAACAGACCTTCCTCATAACTGTTGGCAACGTCTTTTCCAAAGCTTGCTATAATCTTTGGCTCTTCACCAAAGTATTCGATAATTTCCTGATTTGTTCCGATTCCTAACGCACGGATCAAAACAGTGATCGGAACTTTTCTTGTTCTGTCTACACGTACATAGAAAACGTCATTGGAATCTGTCTCGTACTCTAACCATGCTCCACGATTCGGAATTACGGTACAGGAATATAATTCTTTACCGACTTTATCATGGTCAATTCCGTAATAGATACCCGGAGAACGTACTAACTGACTTACAATAACTCGCTCTGCTCCATTGATAACGAAAGTTCCTGTCTCTGTCATGAGTGGCAAATCGCCCATGAAGATTTCATGCTCGTTAATCTCATCGTTTTCTTTGTTGTAAAGTCTTACCTTTACTTTCAACGGTGCTGCATATGTCGCATCTCGCTCTTTACACTCAGGAATCGAATATTTTACATCGTCTTCGCATAATGTAAAATCTACGAACTCCAAACTCAGATGTCCGCTGTAGTCAGCTATTGGAGAGATATCTGCAAATACTTCTTTCAGACCTTCGTCCAAAAACCACTTATAGGATTCTTTCTGAACCTCTATAAGATTTGGCATTTCCAATACCTCTTTTTGTCTCGAGTAACTCATACGCATGCTCTTACCGGCCTTCACCGGACGTATTCTGTTTTTCTCCATTGACGTTTCACCTCTCGTTTTTTTATATTTAACTTCTACTTATATACAGATTTTTTTCTGCAATTTCCCATATGCTTTTTCCATATAGGAAATAAGCCTACGTCACCACAATAGTGCATCGTATATGATAGCATAGGTGGGAGGGGAAAGTCAAGGAAAATTTTTCTTTTTTTGCGTTGTTGTGTGGGTGCAGAGGTTATATTAAAACAGTCGCGTGAGCTGCGGGCAGTACACTCGATTCCGCTTCGCTTCATCTCGTGCACGGCTGTCGCCGTGTAAAAGCAGAAAAGAACCCCCATGAGAATAATTTCTCCTGAGGGTTCTTTTTTGCTTTTATACTGCTCGTAGCTTACGTGACTATTTTAATGTAACCTTTGCACCTTCTGCTTCGAGTTTTGTTTTGATGTCTTCAGCTTCAGCTTTCTCTGCTGCTTCTTTAACTACTTTTGGAGCTCCGTCAACTAACTCTTTTGCTTCTTTTAAGCCTAAGCCGGTTACTTCACGAACAACTTTGATAACTTTAACTTTGTTTGGTCCAACTTCTGTCAACTCTACGTCGAAATCAGATTTGTCATCTCCGCCTGCTGCTGCTCCGTCTGCACCTGCTGCTGCAACTACAACGCCTGCTGCTGCAGATACGCCAAACTCTTCTTCACATGCTTTTACTAAATCATTTAACTCTAATACGCTTAACTCTTTGATAGCTTCAATAAATTCAGCTGTTGTTAATTTTGCCATTATTATTTACCTCCAATTTAATCTTTGTTTTTGTTTTTCATAATTCTTTTCAATTACTCGTTGCTTTCGGTTGCTTCTTCAGCCGGAGCTTCCTCTGCTACCGGAGCGGCTTCCTCTGCCGGAGCAGCCTCTTCTGTTGCTGCTGCGCCGCCCTGCTCTGCGATCTGGTTAAGAACACGAGCAAAGTTTGTAATTGGTGACTGCATACTTCCAAGCAATTTGGAAAGTAATTCTTCTCTTGATGGTACGGCTGCGATAGCTTTCATTCCGTCTGCATCATAGAAAGTTCCCTCTACGACACCGCCTTTGATCTCTAATGCAGGAGCGTTCTTTGCGAATTTGCTTAATACTCTTGCAGGAGCTGTAGCGTCTGTTGTAGAAATTGCGATTGCATTCGGGCCGTCTAACATTGGAGCTAAGCTCTCGAAATCTGTTCCCTTGAATGCAAAGTTCATCAATGTGTTCTTATATACTTTATAAGTAACACCTGCTTCTCTTAACTGTTTACGTAACTGAGTATCCTCTGCAACAGTGAGTCCAAGATAGTCAACTAAAACTACGGACTGTGCGTCTTTGATGTTTTCGGAAATCTCCTGTACGATTGGTTGTTTCAGTTCTACTTTTGCCACGAATCGTGCACCTCCTTTTATTTTTTTATATTCCTCAGACATAGAAGGTTCATGTAAAAAACCTCTCTGCCACAGACAGAGAGGTTAAAATTCATTTATTGATGTCTTATCAAATAAATTCCCTCGGCAGGTCTTACAGTTACGCCTTGCGGCACCTGCTGTCTTCGGCAACATGCTTTTGCATTATATCATTATCTATTTTCGATGTCAACTAATAATTACTGCGCTACCTTCGCTACGTTGATTTTTACGCCAGGTCCCATTGTCGGAGCTAATGTAATGCTCTTGATGTACTGACCTTTTAAACTGCTTGGTTTTGCTTTATTAATTGCATCCATAAGCGTCTGGAAGTTGTCCGCTAATTGTTCTTCTGTGAAAGAAGCTTTTCCAACTGGCACATGGATAATGTTTGTTTTGTCTAATCTGTACTCAATCTTACCAGCTTTGATGTCGTTTACAGCTTTTGTCACGTCCATTGTTACTGTTCCGGCT
>CAKRJK010000217.1 GCA_934351705.1 uncultured Lachnospiraceae bacterium | reverse complement strand
CCTGTACGGTAAGGGAAAACGCAAACAACAAAGTGTACGGCAGACTCGGCTATCTGAATGCACAGAAAAAGAAAAATCCCGACATGATGATCGGACTTTGCGGCTGCATGATGCAGGAACCGAATGTTGTGGAGCGTATCCGCACCGGATACCGTTTTGTGGATCTGGTATTCGGAACACATAATATTTACAAATTTGAGGAGCTGATCGTTGCCGCATTTGAGAGCGGAAGCATGATTGTCGATATTTGGGAAGATACCGACAAAATTGTGGAAGATTTACCGGTGGAACGCAAATATCATTTTAAATCGGGTGTTAATATCATGTTCGGATGTAATAACTTTTGCAGTTATTGCATCGTTCCGTATGTACGCGGACGCGAACGCAGCAGACAGCCGAAAGACATTATCCGCGAAATCGAACATCTTGTTGCAGACGGTGTTGTCGAGGTAATGCTTTTGGGACAAAATGTCAATTCTTACGGAAAGAATTTAGACGAACCGGTCACATTCGCACAATTACTGCGTGAAATCGAACAGATTGAAGGCTTAGAGCGGATTCGCTTTATGACCTCCCATCCAAAGGATTTGTCGGATGAACTAATCGAGGTGCTTGCAGAATCCAAAAAAATCTGCCGTCATCTGCACCTTCCGTTACAGTCGGGAAGCAGCCGTATCTTAAAAGAGATGAACCGCCATTACACAAAGGAACAGTATTTAACACTGGTTTCAAAAATCAGACAGGCGGTACCGGATATGGCAATCACCACCGATATTATCATCGGATTTCCGGGCGAGACAGAGGAAGATTTCTTAGAGACAATGGAAGTTGTAAAACAGGTGGAATATGACAGTGCCTTCACCTTCATCTATTCCAAACGGACAGGAACCCCGGCAGCGGCAAAAGAGGACCAGATACCGGAAGATGTGGTAAAAGACCGTTTTGACCGCCTCCTGGCAGTCGTTCAGGAAATCGGTGCGAGAAAAGCAAAAGCTTTGGAGGGCAGCGTACAAAAGGTCTTGATCGAAGAAGTGAATGCACAGGATGAACAGCTTGTCACAGGAAGATTAAGCAACAACTCCGTAGTTCACGTAAAGGGCGGCAAGGATTTAATCGGAAAGATTGCAGACGTTTCCCTTGATGAGTGCAGAGGCTTTTATTATATGGGAACTTTGGTGTAGCTTATGAAAAAACGCTTTGGCAGGAATGATGTCCTTTTTCTGGGAATTGTCGTGTTGCTGGCACTTGCCGTTTTTGTCTTTGGCAGATTTTTTATGGGAGAGACCGGCAGTCGTGTGACCGTTACCATAGACGGCAAAGTTTACGGGACTTACCCGTTGGACGAACCACAGACCATTCCGATCAAACAGCAGGGAAAAGTAACAAACGTTTTACAGATTAAAGATCACAAGGCAAAAATGAAAGAGGCGGATTGTCCGGATCAGCTCTGTGTTCATCAGAGTGCCATATCAAAATCAAAGCAGACGATTGTCTGTCTGCCAAACAAGGTTGTAGCGGAAGTGCAAAGTACGCAGACAGCCGATTATGACGCCATTGTAAAATAAAAAGAGGTAGGAATGAAAAATAAAGTTGCTTATATGGGGCTTTTTCTTGCCCTTGCATTGATATGCAGTTACGTCGAGAGCCTGATTCCGTTTTATTTCGGAGTTCCGGGCGTGAAATTAGGATTGACCAATATTGTCATTGTTATGGTTTTATACTGTATCGGTGCAAAAGAGGCTTTTGCTATTTCTGTCATGCGGGTGCTTTTAGCAGGGTTTTTATTCGGAAATGCGTTTAGTATTGTATACAGCCTTGCGGGTGGAATCTTAAGCTTTGCGGTGATGTTCCTTTTAAAAAAGACAAAGAAATTGAATGTGGTATCCGTCAGCGTGGCGGGTGGAATCAGCCACAACATCGGTCAGTTGGCGGTTGCCGCGTTGATCGTATCGAATTACCGCATTTTGTATTACGGAACCGTTCTGTTGGTTGCCGGCATCGTAACGGGGTTTTTGATCGGAATACTCGCACAGGAAATCATTCTTAGATTAGAGCATCGGATTACCTTTTAGAATTTTCAAAAAAAAGAGACAGAGGAGTTATCATGTATTCATATATTAGAGGAACATTAGCGGAAATTACGGAAGAAGGCATTGTCGTAGACAATCACGGAATCGGGTATGCCATCTGGGTTCCGGGACAGGTATTCGACTATCTTCCGTCCGTCGGAGAGGAAATTAAGATTTATACCTATCACTATGTACGGGAAGATATGATGGCACTTTACGGATTTTTGACAAGAGAAGATGTCACGATTTTTAAAATGCTGATCGGTGTCAGCGGGATCGGTCCGAAAGGAGCGCTTGCAATCTTATCCGTTATGAGTACGGATGATCTGCGGTTTGCCATTCTCTCGGAAGACGCAAAAGCCATTTCCAAAGCACCGGGAGTCGGTGCAAAAACCGCACAGCGTTTGATCATCGAATTAAAAGACAAAATCAGTTTAGAGGACGCTTTTGAACAAAAACTTGCAAATCAGGCAGAAAAAATCGAGAAAAGCCCGATTACAGGGGTTAAAAATGAAGCAATTCTTGCATTAACGGCTTTAGGCTACTCTCAAAGCGAGGCTTTAAAGGTGATTTCGGGAATCGAGATACACGAAGACTCTCAGGTAGAAGAGGTATTAAAAGCTGCATTAAAGCAAATGGCATTCATGTAAAAAGGAGCATTTCATGGAAAAAAGAGTGATTTCCACACAGGTACAGGAAGAAGACATTAAGATTGAAAAAAGTTTAAGGCCGCAGACCTTAGAAGAATACATCGGTCAGGAGAAGGCAAAGGAAAACCTCAAAGTATATATCGAAGCTGCAAAAAACCGTGGAGAGTCTTTGGATCATGTTTTGTTTTACGGACCTCCGGGACTCGGAAAAACAACCTTAGCGGGCATTATCGCAAACGAGATGGGCGTACACATGAAGGTAACTTCAGGTCCTGCCATCGCAAAACCGGGGGAAATGGCTGCGATTTTAAGTAATCTCCAGGAGGGTGATCTGCTGTTTGTGGATGAGATTCACCGTTTAAACCGTCAGGTGGAAGAGGTTCTTTATCCGGCGATGGAAGATTATGCGATTGATATCATGATGGGAAAAGGGGCATCTGCCCGCTCCATCCGTCTGGATCTTCCGAAATTTACTCTGGTCGGTGCGACTACGAGGGCAGGGTTGTTATCCGCGCCGCTGCGTGACCGTTTCGGTGTCGTACATCACTTGGAATTCTATACACCGGAGGAGTTAAAGCTGATCATACAGCACTCGGCAGTCAAATTGGGAGTCGGCATTGACGAGGCAGGAGCATTGGAG
>CAKRJK010000216.1 GCA_934351705.1 uncultured Lachnospiraceae bacterium | reverse complement strand
TCTTTGTCGTGTCCAAAATCATAGTAAAATGTATCAAATATAAAAACAGCTCCAAATCAAGTAATGGGGCGTGATTCCAAGAATCACACCCCAACACTTGACATAGAGCCCCAAACATTCTTGATATACAGGGATATTGATTTTGTTCTGTCTTATTTTTTTCCGGTGGTTCCGAAACCGCCGCGGTTCTCATTGCCCAGTCTTTGTACTTCGTCGAAATTTATTTTTGGCATATTCTCAAAGATACGGAACTGGCAGATTCTTTCGTTTTGTCCGATCACGGTATCTCTGGTCGCGTACACCGGCATTCTCCACATATCTTCGTCTCCGCAGTAAGTGCAGTCTACAATTCCGCAACTGTTTGTCTGAATAATACCGTAATTTTTGAAGGTGGAGCTTCTCGGTACGATGTGTGCCTCGTATCCTTTTGGCAGTTCCATTGCCACACCCAGCGGAATCAATTTGAATTCACCCGCTTTTAATTCTACGGTCTCACTCGCACGCAGGTCTATCCAATCGGACTTTCCGTCTATATACTCTAATCTATCGATTTTGTCGGTAAAATATTTAATTTTAATCGTCTGCATATTTTCTCCTCGTTTACTCACAATGAAGTGTTACTGTGCCTGTCTTTTTTGTCTTTGGTACGTCAATGACGCGTTGGTTTTCGCTGCCCCGCCAACAGAGCTGTACATCTTTTTTGTCCGTCTCAAATTCTCCGTCAACCAAGACATCAATATAATTCATGATTTTTAAATCCTTGATGCTCTCCCACACAAAACCGGTATACATCCAGATTGTTTTTTGCGGAAATTGCTCCCGAACCTCTTTTACCAATTCTAAAATATCTTCCCGGTTTGTGACGTATAACGGATCTCCTCCGCTCAATGTCAATCCGGAAATATAATCTCTTCCTAAAATTTCAAATAATTCTTCCTTCGCCTCTTTATCAAAAATCAATCCACCGTTCGGATCCCATGTGATCGGATTCTGGCAGTCTTTACAACAATGGTCGCAACCAGAAACCCATAAGACAACCCGCAGACCGTCTCCGTTTAACATGTCATCCTTTGTAATATTATGATAACGCATTCTTCCTCCTACATGCTCTTTCTCTCTGCTATTTCTGCCATCTTGGCATCATTTAATCTGGTATCTCCTTTTACTCTTGAGTAGGAAAGATAACCGTTCATGCGGTCAATCTTTGTCAAATTACGACTTCCGCATTTCGGGCAGACATCCATTTCCAACTCCTGATGTCCGCAGTCATCACAATATGCCAGCGACAAATTGACTCCCTCGTAAAAGCCCATGTCCATCGCACGACGCACTAAGGTTTTTACCGCCTCTTTGTTGTAGTTGATCGGATATTTGACATACTGTATCTTTCCGCCGTTGGAAAGTTCCCAGAAACGGTACTCCAAATCCTGTTTCTGGATTGGCGTAATGTCCTCTGTTACATGGCAGTGGAATCCGTTGCTCACGTATTCACGGTCAGAAACATTTTCGATAATTCCGTACTTTGCCTGGAACTGTTTTACCTGCAGACCGCAGAGATTCTCTGCCGGTGTTGCATAGATTGCATAGAGGTTTCCGTCCTCCTCTTTAAATTCCGTAACTTTTTTATTGATATGCTCTAAAACTTCAATCGCAAACTGTCCGTCCTCTACTAATGATTTGCCGTTATACAACTGCTGAAGCTCGTTGAAAGCAGTAATTCCGAATGATGCGGTTGCTGTCTTTAACAACGGTTTGATCCTGTCGTTGTATTTTAAATTTCCCTGATAGAAACCACCCTCGCAGTATGCAAGCGGATTTGTGGACGCACGCATTTCTCCCAGGTATGCATAGGTACGAATGTGAATCTGGCGGATCAATTCCAGATAGTAGTCTAACACTTCATAGAAATCCTTACTTTCCTGTCTGGATTTTGCAAGGATCATCGGAAGATGAAGGCTGACTACTCCGATGTTGAAACGTCCCACAAAACGCGGTCTGTCATTTTCATCCTTTGGATACATTCCTCCCTCGATATACCACGGGGAAAGGAACGCACGGCAGCCCATCGGACTGATTACCTCACCATACTGCTTGTACATGGATGCAATGTAGCCTTTTCCTGTCAAACTCAGCCAGTCAGGATACATGGTGTGTCTGGAGCATTCCACGCCCGCCTCGAATACGTCCTCTAACTCTTTGCCCGGTCCGTGAAGATTCTCATCATATAAAAAGACCAGTTTCGGAAACAATACCGGTTTTCTGTGTCCTTCTTTTCCCTGTCCTTTTTGTCTTACCTTTAACATGGCAATGGAACCCATCTTTTCAAACGGCTTTGTACCGTTGCCGAAGGTCATGGTGATAAACGGATAATCACCTCTGCTGGAGGAAACCGAGTTAAATTTGTACTCCCAGCCCTGTACTCCCTGCTCAAAATCACGCTCGATATTTTTCATTGTCTCTTCTTCTGCCGCTTCTTCGCTCAGACCGAGATTTAAGTATTTTTCTTTATATTTTTTGTAGGATTTTTGTGCATACGGCTCTAATATCTTTTCAACGTTCGGCACTGTAAATCCGCCGTACTGCTGGCTTGCCGCACTCAAGACAATATCTCCGATAACATCAAACGCAACGTCTAATGTCTTTGGCTCGTTGTACCAGAGGTTTCCCATCTCAAATCCGCCTCTTAATACATTTTCCACATCAAACAGACAGCAGTTCATCGTGTCTCTTCTCGCAGACATATCATGCACATAGATATATCCGTCACGGCACGCCTGTATCTCTTCTGTGGTCATAAAAAACTTCTTATATAATTCTTTGTTCAATTCGTTGAAAATCAGGCTTCGTTTTGTGGATACCAGCGCACTGTCTGTGTTGGAATTTTCTTTATCCCCGATATACATGATCGACTGGCTCTTTTTGTAAACGTCATCTAACATCTGTACAAAGTCCTGCTTATAATTACGGTAATCGCGATAGCTCTTTGCCACAATCGGGTTGACACGCTCTAATGCTCCCTCGACAATGTTGTGCATAATCGCAATCGGAATCTCTGTAATCTGCATTTCCTCTACTTTTTCTTCTACAAACTGACAGATGAATTTTAATTCTTCTTCCGTAAACGTAATTAATGCACGATATGCGGATTTATTCACTGCCACAACGACTTTTTGTACATTAAATTCTTCTTTTGTTCCGTCTTTTTTGACAACTTTAACGTTCTTATTCATATTGTTCTTCCTTTCCCTCTGTTATCTGATAAGCCATATTATGTAATCCATATTTTGTATTGGTATTGTGTTTTTTATGGTTTTTTTACTAGATATTGTGTAGATATAATCCTATCATTTCTGTATAGGAATGTCAAGATGGGAC
>CAKRJK010000215.1 GCA_934351705.1 uncultured Lachnospiraceae bacterium | reverse complement strand
TTTAATACAAAAAATCGCTAGTCTTTTTAATGTAAACATTGAAAGAAAGTTATTAATGGCATCTTATACATTATTAACCAGTATGAAAGATATTTTTAAGAGGGAAAAGATAATGAAAATTTTTGCCTGTACCATAGGAGTATGGGGATGTTACTTTCTTTCTTATGATTGTTTTACAATGTTTTTACAATTGAAGGGTTACAATTTTACGCTAACAAGTGTGTTTAAAACAATATTTTCCATGACAGGAGATGCATTGTTCCTTGAATGCTATAACATGGGAAAAACCACCGCATGGTTATTTTGGTTTGGTCTGTATTTTGCAATACCGTTAATACTAATTATCATTGGTGTTTCGTTGGTGAGAAAGGCACATAGATTTCAAATAAGAGAACATAAAAGTAATAGAATCATTCCACAAATTAACGAGACAGAGAGACTATCTTTTCTCAATATTTACTTTAACGGAGACAATATGGAATATTTTAATGCCTATTTGTCTATCAATGAAGACGTTAGCGTGCTTCGGGATTGCACTGCCGGTTCAAATGCAACAACCATTTTGGCAATGAATGAGGAGAACACCTTTTACAGAAAGTATGCATTCGGAGCAGATGCAAAAAAACTTAACGAGCAGACAGAATGGTTGGAAGCATATAAAGATGTGTTGCCGTTGTGTAAGATTTTGAATAAGAAATATGAAAATGATATTTGTTATTATGACATGGAATATCTGGTAGAGGCTATTGGCTATTTTCAATATATCCATACAGCTCCGTTGTCGAATAGCTGGGATATTCTAAAAGAAGTTCTGGATTCTCTAAATAAGCAGCTTTACACACATACTATGAGAAACGCCACAACAGAGGTAGTGAAAGCATATATAGACACAAAGGTTTTGGAGAATGTAAAAAATGTCAATCAATGGTGCAGAAAATATTATAATGGCTTACTTGAAAATGACATTGTCTATATAAATGGTAATAAATATAAAAGTTTAAAATATTTCGAGAAATATCTTAATGAAGAATATTTATTATCTGTATTTTCAGATGATGCATGGGCTGTGATTCATGGAGATTTGACCATTGAAAATATTGTCTGTTTTCAAGGAAAAAAACATGATTGGTATCTGATTGATCCTAATACAGGGAGTATGCATGAAACGCCATATCTGGATTATGCAAAACTACTTCAGTCTCTTCATGGAAAATATGAGTTTTTTATGATGGTAAAGGATGTACGGGTAACCGAGAATAAAATAGAATTTATTTTTACCGGATCTATGATATATCAGGCACTTTATGAAAAATATCAGGAATATCTATATGATAATTTTTCAAAGGAACAGTGCCGTAGCATTTACTACCATGAGGCAATCCATTGGTTGAGGTTAATGCCATATAAGATTCGTAAAAATCCTCAAAGTGCCGTTATTTTCTATGCAGGGATGCTTATGGTACTGAATGATATAGAGAAAATGTTTGAAGTTGAAAAGGATAGATAGAGCGAGGAGAGTCAGCGATGAAGATTTTGATTACGGGAGCAGCGGGATTTATCGGCTCGCAGTTAGCTTATAGATTGTGGAAAGAAGGGGAAGAGTTAATATTGATAGATAACTTTTCCTATGGAAAAGAAGACAATCTTGTTTTTCCGGAGCATGATTTTACAGAAGAAATTATCCGTATGGATATACGTGACCGCGAGGGAATGGCACAGCTTTTACAAAAGGGAGATGTGGATTATATCTATAACATAGCAGGTATTGCACCATTACCGGATTGTCAGTCGGATCCACAGGAGGCAATCGATGTAAATCTTATCGGTTTGGTGAATATTTTAGAAAATGCCAGAAGGTATGGCGTAAAAAAAGTCATTCAGGCCAGCACCAATGCTATCTATGAAAACGAAGTAGAATTTCCTACCATAGAAACAAAATTTAATGTACCTACTTTGATTTATCCAAATACAAAGTATTGTGCAGAGCGTTTTGCAGAATCATTTTGTAAAACATATGGAATGAGCGTCACTTGTATTCGATTCGCAAATGTATATGGTCCGCACATCGATTGTTTGCGTAAACAGCCGCCATTTGTCGCATATATGATTCGAGAGTTATATTATGACAGAACGCCCGTTTTTCATTCGGATGGAAACCAAAGAAGAGATTATATCTATGTAGATGATCTTATTGATCTAGCCATTGCTGTACAAGAGGGGGAAGGTTATGATGCGGTAAACTGTTCATCTATGAAAAATTATTCCGTAAATGAGATGTATAAGATGGCATGTAAAATTATGGAGAAAGATATTGAACCTCAGTATGCCAGTGATGCACATTATTGGGAGAAGTATCCTGGCCTTTTTGAAGGAAAATATAAAATTAAGGAGTCTATTCTAAAAGATGAAATTAATAAATATTCTTTGTGCGACAATTCATATGCACTGGACAAATATGGATGGACACCGAAGATTGATATAGAAGAAGGACTTCGTAGAGTTGTGGAAAATGAGTGTCAGCTTCTTGCACAACTTAATCTATAAATAGAAATAAAAGGGGTATATTATGAAGTATTCAATCATTATTCCATGCTATAACGAAGAGGAAAATGTTCATGATTTAATACAAACTTTGGAACATTCGGGTAATAAATATGATATTCAATGGATTATGGTAGAAAATGGATCAAAGGATCAAACCAGAGACAGACTTGAGTATGAATGTGCCGATAAAAAAAATTTTACTATTGCATATGTGGATAAAAATCGCGGATATGGATACGGATTACAGCAGGGAATGAAAGCTGCAAAGGGAGATTATATAGGGTGGCTTCATGCCGATATGCAAATAGAACCATCTGAAATGGTAAAGTTTATAAGGGTGGCAGAGGCTGAAAAGGGTAAAAAATTATTTCTAAAAGGAAAACGAAGGAACCGAAGTGTATTAGACTATTTCTTTACGGATTGTATGACCTTATATGCTAGTTTTATGTTAAGGACATGGATTTATGATATAGGCGCCATTCCGGTTTTGTTTCACAGAAGTCTCCTGAAACATATGTCACACATTCCATATGATTTTTCTATAGAGACATATGTATATGCCACAGCAAAAAAAGAGAGATTTGATGTACGAAGATATGATGTGAAGCAGCAGGAACGACAGAAGGGAAAATCATCATGGAACAGGGGATTTGTGTCAAAAATCCGTCAATCAAAAGTAATTATGCAGGATATTGTGATGATTAGAAAAGGAAAACAGGTTAAATAGTGAGAATAGAGAAAATGAAAAAAATACATTTAGTTATGCCTATGGGAGGGAAAGGCTCCAGATTTACAGAGAAGGGATTTGATTTTCCGAAACCCCTTATCACCATAGAAGAGAAACCGTTTTTTTATTGGAGTACGATATCTATAACAAAATTTATAGATGTCATAGATA
>CAKRJK010000214.1 GCA_934351705.1 uncultured Lachnospiraceae bacterium | reverse complement strand
ATCTTGAAAACACTGCAATTACATGCGGAACTGCTGCCCCTCCCCACCGTTTTCGCAAAAACATCTACCGCATCAAACAATTCATCAGCTTCGTGTTCATATCCGGTTCCATAAAACAGAAACGGATATACTTATTATCCAAAAACGGAAACGTAGAACAGTTGCGGATCATCATGCGTTCGCGAATCGTGCGTTCAAACATTGCCTCGGCACTCATATCTTCACCGAGAAGCCGCACAAGCATAAAATTTGCAGTCGGGCGGTAAGCCTTAAAATCAGGGTGGTCACAGAACGCCTGATACATACGGGAACGCTCTTTGGAAATCAGATCGCGTGTCTGTTCAATATAGGAAGTATCCCGGAACATCAGCTCTCCTGCGATGACGGCAAGGGAGTTGATCGTCCACGGATTCTGTCTTGTGTTAATGGACTTGACCAAATCCCGATTGCCGGTTACGGCGTATCCGAGGCGAAGTCCGGGAGCGGCAAAAAATTTTGATGTGCCGCGTAAAATGATAATGTTGTTATAATAATGTGTAAGAGGAATCGCGGTAATCTCTTCCATATTTTCCGCAAATTCCACATAAGTCTCGTCCACCATAACAAAGATACCGTACTGCTTGCAGACATCCAGAATCAGCCGCATATCCTTTCTTGTGATAGCGGTAGAAGTCGGATTGTTCGGATTGCAGATGACAAGAAGGTCAATGTTCTCGTTCAGCTTTGCGGTAAAATCTTCGACATTCAGACGAAAATCATCTTTTTCCTTGAGCGGATAATAAAGTGTTGTTCCGCCGCCAAGAGAAATCTCACGCTCATATTCGGAATAAGTAGGTCCGATGACCATTGCCTTTTTCGGGTGTTCAATCTGGATAAATAAAGAGATTAACTCGGTCGAACCGTTTCCGACAATGATGTGTTCGGGTGAACTGCCGACATAGTCGGAAATACATCTTCGCAAAGAGGTGTATTCTCTGTCCGGATACGTGGTAATGGCGTCAATCCGTTCGGCAAGCGTCTTGCGGAGCAAAGGTGAGATACCCAAAGGATTTACGTTCGCACTGAAGCTGGTAATTTCATCCTTATGAATGCCGAAAATGGTTTCTATTTTTTCTAAATCACTTCCGTGAAAGTGGTCTTGGTGTTGTAACATAGCAGTTCCTCCTAAGCGGTTCGTCGGGGAAAGATTCCTTGCACGAACATATCAAATAGTTTATAATCTATTATAGCGAAAACCGATAAAAAAGCAATACAAACCAGATAAGCAGGTGACCACTTTGCGTAGACGGATATATAATCTGGCGAATGGAAAGTTCGAGGAAGAGAAACCGGAAATCAGCCTTTCGCAGGACAGGCTTGAGATACAGATTGTAGAGGGACAGATTTATCAGGGTGTCTTTACCATCAAGAGTATGAATCAGGTCAATCTGCGTGGAATCGTGTATTCTTCCAATGAGCGGATGGAATGTCTGAATCCACAGTTTGAAGGCGAAGAAGTGCAGATCCGGTTTGAATTTCACAGTGATGAATTATTAGAAGGCAGTATTCAAAAGGGCGAGTTTACCATTTTGTGTAATCAGAGTGAATGCAACCTTCCTTTTGTGGTGCAGATAACAGGCTTATATGCCGATTCTTCCGTTGGAAAAATCCGTAATTTGCACACTTTTGCAAAACTTGCCGCAGAGTATCCGCATGAGGCATACAAGATTTTTTCATCGGCGCAGTTTGCCAACCTGTTAAAGAGCAGAACGGTAAAAGAACGACTTATGTACGAGGGATTGTCAAAGCCGTCGGTCACATTGCAGAGTATGGAAGAATTTTTGATCGGGATCAAGGAAAAGACCAAAATTGATTTTCAGTTAGAAGAGCATGAGAAACAATTTGAAAATATCGACGCAGAGCAAAAAGGGAGTATCCGTATAAGGAAGAATCAGTGGGGATATGCCCAGTTGTATCTGAAAAGCGATGCGGATTTTTTGGTTTTATCACAGGATAAGATTACAACGGATGATTTCGTGGGCAATTTAGCAAGCGTGGACTATTATATCCAGGCAGATAAGCTGCATGGCGGCAACAATTATGCAAGCGTTGAGATTCAGACACCGTACAAAACCTTGTGCTATACCGTGCAGGTGAGCCAGCATTTGGAACAGGAAGAGAGCGGGGGCGTAGATCAGGAAGTGCGTCAGATGAAAGTGCGGCTGACCGGGTTGTATGTGGATTTTCGGTTGAAAAAGATTACGACGGGAGCATGGGTGATGGAGAGCCTTGAACTTCTCAACCATTTTGAGGCAATGTTTCCCGAAGAGGACTGGTATGTGCTGTTAAATGCACAGGTTTATCTGATCAACAGACAAAAGCAGGAGGCAGTCTGGATATTAGATGAGAAAAAGAGAAGTATTGAGAAGAAGGACAGCGTCGAGTGGGCATATTATCTGTATCTTACCACCTTGCTGATTCGTGAGGACAAGTATGCGAACAGAGTGTTAAAGTCCGTGGAGGAGATTTGTCATAAACATCCCGAGGATGCCCGATTGCTTTGGATCCTGCTGTTGCTTCGCGAGGATTATTTTTTGAATGCTTCCCGAAAATTCCAGGCGATCGAGGAATATATCGAAAAAGGAGATAACAGCCCTTACTTTTATGTGGAGGCGTGCCTTTTGATCTTGCAGGAGCCGTATCTTTTGACAGAACTCGGAAAGTTTGAATGCAGCCTTTTGACGTGGATGAGCCGCAAAAAGGTCTTGAACAAAGAAATCGCAATCCAGATGACCGATTTGATTGCAAAACAGAACGTTTTTAAGAAGAATATTTATCATATCTTAAAAGAGTGTTACAAAGTATATCCGCAACAGGAATTGTTGGCGGAAATCTGCTCTTATCTGATCCGGGGACAAAAGTTTTCCGTGAAATACCACGAATGGTATGAGCTGGGAATCGAGGCGGATTTAAGAATTGCAGGTTTGTACGAAGCGTATATTAATTCAATGGACCGCAGGGAGGTCCGGCAGGTGCCGAAGATCGTGCAGTTATATTTCCGATATAACAGTACACTTTCCTATGCACAAAAAGCGGCATTGTATGTCAATATCATTGCAAATAAGGAAAGCCAGCCTTCCGTATACCAAAGCTACGAAAAGATCATGGAAACCTTTGCGGCAGAGCAGGTGCTTCAGTGCCACATGGACGATAATCTGGCATTGATCTATGATACCTTCCTTCAGCCGTACATGATTGATGAAAAGAGAGCCGAGGCATTGGGAGATATTTTGTATGTCCATAAATTGACCTGTATCCATCCGGATATCAACAGGGTACACATTCTGCACCCGCAGCAAAAGCACGGACAGACGGTGGCATTTCATGACGGATGTGCCTATTTTTCCGTTTATGCCTCCGACTATATGATTATTTTAGAGGACCGATACGGCAACCGCTATATATCCGGTATTGAC
>CAKRJK010000213.1 GCA_934351705.1 uncultured Lachnospiraceae bacterium | reverse complement strand
ACGGACGCAACCGATGCAGACTCGCCATCCGGGCTCGGCTGCATCTCTTCCGTACATCCGTGTACGGAAGTTGCTGTTTTTTTAACGAAATTTAAGAACTTCTAAGCTCCTACGAAATCCAAAAATTCAAACATAGTACGTTGTCGGCAAGATATTGGCTAACCAACTTTATAATCGTTATTCCTCACCGATATGCATTACTTCAGTCGTCTCGATTGCCGTCTTCATCAACTCATCTATCTTCTCTTCCAATTTTGTCTCGGAATGTTTGATCACATTGATATTCGGCTTTGTCACAGGATGTTTTGCGACAAAGATGGTACAGCAGTCCTCAAACGGCTGTATGGAAGTCTCATACGTGTCGATTTTCTCTGAGATGGTGACAATCTCCTGCTTATCCATTCCGATCAACGGACGGTATACCGGCAATGTACACACTTCATTGGTTGCCGCAAGTGACTGCATCGTCTGGCTTGCAACCTGTCCGATACTCTCACCTGTGATCAATCCCAAGCATTTTCTCTCTTTTGCAAAATGCTCTGCAATCTTCATCATGTAACGGCGCATGATAATCGTCAGCTCATCGTGCGGGCATTTCTCATAAATATAAAGCTGAATGTCGGTAAAGTTTACAATGTGTAAATCGATTGGTCCCGCATACTTGGATACAAGTTTTGCCAGATCTACCACCTTTTGTTTTGCACGCTCGCTTGTGTATGGCGGTGCATGGAAGTAGGTTGCGTCAATTTTGACACCGCGTTTTGCAATCATGTATCCTGCCACCGGGCTGTCTATTCCTCCCGATAAAAGCAGCATTGCCTTTCCGTTTGTACCGACCGGCATTCCTCCCGGTCCCGCAATCTCCTGTGAATAGATGTTAATCTGATTTCTGATTTCTACATGAATTTTGATGTCGGGATTGTGAACATCCACTTTCATCTGCGGATATGCATCCAAAATCCTGCCGCCCAGCTCCGCATTGATTTCCATAGAGTCCATCGGGTAATTCTTTCTTGCCCGTCTTGCGTCTACCTTAAAGCTCATATTTTTATCAGGATATACCTTATCAATGTAAGATACTACCTCTTTCGCCAATGCGTCAAAACCTTCATCCTCGACAATGACAACCGGGCAGATTCCCACGATACCGAATACGTGCTGTAACGCTTCGACTGCCTCATCATAATCATAGTCTCCCTGTGTTTCGACATAGATTCTTCCCTGTTCTTTTCTCACACGAAATTCGCCTTCTACCGGCTCTAATGCGTGTACCATCTGACTGACCAGTGCGTCTTCAAACAGATGTCTGTTTTTTCCCTTAATTGCGATTTCCGCATATTTGATTAAAAATGATTGATACATATTCTTTCCTCTCTGTTATCAATGATGTGTAAATCTTCTCCGTATCGGAAGTTCTTCCTCTAACACCTGTAAGGTGTATGCAATTTCTTCTGATGTCGTCTGCTCGCAAAAACTGAATCGCAGCGTCGCACCGTGATATTCCCGCGGCTGATGAATCGCCAACATCGTCTTGCTTGCAGCCTGTTTTTTGCCGTTTGACGAACACGCGGAACCGGAGGAGACATAGATTCCTCTTTCCTCCAACGCATGAAGCAATGCTTCGCTTTTATCGATTCCCGCAAAGCTCACGCTGACAATGTGTGGTGCTCCCTCTTCTAACAGCGGACCGTTGATGTGCGTACCCTCGATCTTTTGTATGCCGTCTGTAAATTCCTGCTTGATCCGGTACAAATGCTGTCTGTTTTCTTCCAAATGCCGGTATGCCTCCTCACAGGCAACGCCTAATCCGGCAATTCCCGGAACATTTTCGGTTCCCGAACGCAAATCTTTTTGCTGTCCGCCGCCGTAGATCATCGGCTTTATCTTGGTTCTCTCCTTGATATACAAAAAGCCCACACCCTTTGGTCCGTGCAATTTATGACCACTGACGGATAACAGGTCGATTCCTGATTTTTTCGGAAGTACTTTCATCTTTCCGTAGGACTGGATTGCATCTACATGAACCAGCGTATTCGGATTCTTGCGTTTGATACACGCTACGGCTTCTTCAATCGGTTCTATCACACCCAGTTCATTATTGACCTGCATAATAGACACCAGAATGGTATCCTCTCTGACTGCCTGTTCTAACTCCTCCAAAGAGATTCGCCCCTGTTCGTCCACACTGAGATAGGTGACCTCGTAGCCAAGCTCTTCTAAGTGTTTCATCGGTTCTGATACGGAGGCATGCTCGATTCCTGTGGTGATCAAATGCTTTCCTGCCCGTTTATTCGCTTCTGCCACGCCAAAGATTGCCATGTTGTTTGACTCCGTTCCTCCCGAAGTAAAGATAATCTCTTTTTCGGATACCTTTAACGTCTTTGCAATCTGCTCTTTGGCTTTCTTGATATAATTTTCTGCCTCATAACCTTTGGTGTGGAGTGATGACGGATTTCCGAAATCTTCTGTCATCACTTTTATCATAATGTCTTTTACCGCCTCACTGCATTTTGTGGTGGCGGAATTATCCAGATATGCTTCCATGTCTACAAATCTTCTTTCTTACTGATTTTACTCTGTTTTTCTTTCCTGTTACTGTTGTAATGTTTACTCTTTTGCATCGTCTGACATTTCAATTTCCAGCATTAACATGCTCATAACGGCAATGGCTGCCGTATCCGTACGAAGAATACGTTTTCCAAGAGAAATAACCTGCATATCTTCTCGGACGTTATCAATCTCCTCTTGGGAAAAGCCGCCCTCCGGACCTATGATGACGCTGATAGACTTGCCCGTTTGTATTCCGTCTAATGCCTCTCTTGTTGCCTGCATTCCTCTCTCGTTTTCATAAGGCACAAGGCAGACCTCACACTGTTTTGCGTAAGCGACAGCCTCCTTATAATTCATCACCGGTTTGATTTTTGGAATCAGACTGCGTTTTGCCTGTTTTGCGGCACTCTCGGCGATTGCCTGCCAACGCTCCTGCTTTTTCTTTGCTTTTTTATCGTCTAATTTGACAACACAATACTTCATGGAAACCGGAATGATCTCATGTACGCCAAGTTCTACCGCCTTTTGAATGACATACTCCATCCGTTCGCCTTTCGGCAATGCCTGAAACAGATATATTTTATTCGGCAGCTCGGTTCCCGCAGCCTCTTCTTCGGTAATTTTTACCGTTACCTGCTCCGGGCTGATGCTATCGATCGTTCCGAAAAAATCTCTGCCCTGTCCGTTGCTGACACGGATTTTTTCTCCTGTCTTCATCCGCAAAACGTTGCCGATGTGGTTGACATCCGTTCCCGTAATGGTAATATATTCACTTCCGATATTCTCATCTTCTACAAAAAACTGATGCATACTGTTTCCTTATTTCTTTCTGGCGGTAATGTTTACCCACTCACCCCGATGGTTAATCTCTAAGATTTCAAATCCTGCGTTTTCGATTGCCTCTTTGACCTCATTCTC
>CAKRJK010000212.1 GCA_934351705.1 uncultured Lachnospiraceae bacterium | reverse complement strand
GTTCCCGATATTGTCCCGCCGGAAGATCTCCCAGATGAATGTTCATCACGCGCACACGCACCAGTTTGACCACACGATACCCAAAATACTCGCACATTCTTCTGATCTGGCGGTTCAAGCCCTGTGTCAGCACAATACGAAAACTTCTTTTTCCGATTTTTTCTACCTTGCATTTTCGTGTCATGGTATCAAGGATCGGCACGCCGCCTGCCATTCCCCGAAGGAAGGTCTCACTGACCGGACGGCTTACGGTAACCTCATACTCTTTTTCATGATAGTATCTTGCACGCATGATCTTGTTTGCAAGTTCTCCGTCATTTGTGAGGAGCAGCAGTCCTTCCGAATCCTTGTCAAGTCTGCCGACAGGGTAGATTCTCTTTGGATAGTTCAGATAATCTATAATGTTATTCTTTTCCCTTTTTTCCGAAGTACATACAATTCCTTTCGGTTTATGAAACGCAAGCATGATTCTCTCGTCCTCTCTGCTCACGCACTTTCCGTCCACATAGACTTTCTGTCCTTGAAGCACATGGTCTCCCAACACGGCTGTCTTTCCGTCAATCGTAACATGACCTTCCTCGATCAGCCGGTCTGCACCTCTTCTGGAGCAGACACCCGCTTCGCTTAAAAATTTATTGATTCTGATTAATTCTCGTTCCATAATCTTCTTTCCAAAAAAACGGAGACCGAAGTCTCCGCCATTTTATTATTGTAATAATTCCGTCTTTACATATCCGGTTTTATTCTTGTAGCTGACTTTTGTCCATCCCTCTGCATAGCACATTACAACCTTTGCGGTATCACCGCCCGCTGCAACCGCAACTTTGCTTGATGTCTCGCTCATGGATGAGCGGATGTTGGATGTCGCAGTAAAAGTAACTGTCTGCCCCTCCGAATAGATCGGCGTTCCCGTATCCTGCTGCGGTGCCTCTGTGGAAAGATACTCGCTCTTGATATATCCCTGAACTCCGTTGTATTCCACAATGCTCCAATCATCCTGTGTGCCGATCCGGTTCAGCTGTGTGCCAAACTCTACCGTTCCCAGAAGATTTCCCGCTGTACTTGCCGAATCACGGACATTTGTCTTGGTGGTCGCAAATACCGTCTCCGCAGCCGGCTGTTGTGCTGCCTGCTGTGCCGCCTCTGCCGCCTGTCTCGCTGCTTCTTCCTCGGCTGCCTTTGCTGCCGCTTCTGCTTCTGCCGCCTGTTTTGCCGCTTCTTCCTCCGCTGCTTTTGCCGCTGCCTCCGCTTCTGCTTTGGCTGCTGCCTCTACTTTGTAATTACTTAACCACTGTGGAATGATTGCATTGCTTAAATTGTTGATATATTCGGCTAAAACCGCATCTGCTCCGATTGCCTCCTGGCTCTTTGTCTCAATCTCTTTGGAAAGATTGATGAACTCTTCCTGTTTCTGATATTCTTCTATATAAGCAGAAACACTCGCATCTACCTCGGTTTCCTGTGTCGCAACATAGTTAAAGGTGCTGTACAGATTGTCAATATACAGCTTGTCTTTGTCGTTTGTTCTCAGATAGAACGTCTCCATAGACGGAACTACCGTATCAATTCCCGGAAACTTCATATTGGTTGTAACCGATACAATGTAGGAATTCTTATCCATGCCGTCCATCACATAGCATTTGACATCCTGATAGCTCTCGATATACTGGCTGAGCATTGCAATGTAACTCTGCTCCATGTCAGAGATCGGCGCCGCAATACTTTTGAGCGTCTCAACATCTCCTGCCGCATAAGCAGTATAATAATTGTTCATTAACTGGACAATCTCTTTGTTTTTATCCACTTCGTATTTCTCTGATTTTGAAAAACCTGTCCGCTCTTTAGAACCAGCTCCGTGTACGCCTATAATAATAAGAACAATGGCAAACACCAAAATCACAGCTGCTCCTATCAGGGCTTTCATGTTTTTCTTGCAAAACTCTGTGACGGTCTCTTTATTCATATTTTGAAATTTATTCTTGAAATCTTCTGTACTCATATAAAAACCTCCTAATCGTCAGGTGCTATTTTCTTATTTTTGAAATGCATCTAGCGGGAGTCGAACCCACATTACCGGAATCGGAGTCCGGCGTTCTATCCATTAGACTATAGATGCCTGCTTTTTATAGCAAAGTCTATCATATCACATTCGGGTTGAAAAATCAAAACAATTTTCGCCACCCACTATGAAATTTGTTTTGTGGATAGGGACTAAGAAGTTCTACGGATTTCGATTTTCGTTTTTTTGTGGGTGGACGCAACCGATACCGACTCGCCATCCGGGCTCGACGGTATCTCTTCTGTACATCCGTGTACAGAAGTTGCTGTCTTTGGGCGAAATCCGAGAACTTCTAAGTCCCTATGCAATAAAACATATTTCATAGTGGGCGGCGTTAGGCAAAAACTCCGGCTTTTCTTATATTGCTGCGAAGTGTATCTTTTCTTATGCTCCTACTTGTTCGAATTGGGAGTTGTAGAGGTCGGCGTAGAATCCGTTTTGTGCCAGTAGGTCGTTATGGGTTCCCTGCTCGATAATGTCACCGTCTTTCATGACTAAGATCAGGTCGGCGTCTTTGATGGTGGAAAGCCGGTGGGCGATTACAAAGCTGGTTCTTCCTTTCATTAAGTTGTTCATAGCTTTTTGGATTCTTACTTCGGTTCTTGTATCGACGGAGCTTGTGGCTTCGTCCAGGATCAGAATACGGTTATCTGCCAAAATTGCCCTTGCAATGGTCAGAAGCTGTTTTTGTCCCTGCGATACATTGGTTGCTTCTTCGTTCAGCTCCATCTGGTATCCGCCCGGTAAAGTGGAGATAAAATGATGAGCGTGTGCCGCTTTTGCTGCCGCGATGACTTCCTCGTCTGTCGCATCCAATCTTCCATAGCGGATGTTTTCCATGATCGTTCCCTTAAAGAGCCATGTATCCTGCAATACCATACCAAAGTTTTCTCTCAATTCACTCCGGTTGAAATCTTTGATATTGTAACCGTCGACTTTGATTGCTCCCTTGTTGACATCATAAAAACGCATCAAAAGTTTGACCATCGTTGTTTTTCCGGCTCCTGTCGGTCCGACGATGGCAACCGTCTCGCCCGGTTCTACCTCACTGTTAAAGTTGTGAATGATAATTTTGTCTTCGTTGTAGCCGAACTGTACATTTTCAAAGGACACTCTTCCCTCAATCTGCTCCGGATGTACGGCATCTTTGGCAAACTGCTCTTCCTCGTCCTCTTCCAAAAATTCAAATACACGCTCGGTTGCCGCCGCCATAGACTGAAGCATGTTGGACACCTGTGCAACCTGTGCGATCGGCTGTGTAAAACTTCTTACATATTGAATAAATGCCTGGATGTCACCAACTTTGATTGTGCCTTTGATTGCAAGCAGACTTCCGATAACCGCAACCGCCACATAACCGAGGTTTCCTACAAACACCATGATCGGATGCATCATACCCGACAGAAATTGTGACTTCCATGCTGATTGATAGAGTACATCG
>CAKRJK010000211.1 GCA_934351705.1 uncultured Lachnospiraceae bacterium | reverse complement strand
CTGATCCAGAATGTCATGGGGGATGTCACGAAGTATAAGACTTCCGTAGTGTTAATGCATGATGCGGCGACAAAGACGACTACGGTGGACGGACTCGCTCCTTTGATAGAACAGTTGCAGGCAGAAGGGGCAAAGATATTACCGATTGATGAAAATACAACACCGATACAGCATGTGAGTGTTGAAGATACACAATAGAGATGGAGGGAACTATGGGATTTTTTAAAGAAATCAAAGAAGATGCATCACAGGCAATCAAAGAGTTAATGCCGGAGGAAGAGATTCTCCAACGAGATACAGAAGATGATTTGGTTGTAAACACATTAGAGGATGAACTGGATGTGGAAACAGAATTATCAAAACTGGACGGACTGTTAGAATCCGTTCCGGATGAACCGGAAAAACCGGAAGAGACTGTGGAGGAGACCGTGGAAGAACCGGCAGAGGTCGAAACAGTTGCAGAGGAGATTGCACAGCCGGAGGACACAGAAGAAGTACAAGAGGAAATAAAAGAAGAAACAGAAATACAAGAAGAACAGATTAAGGAGGAACCATTCATGAGTATGGAGACAGAGACACCAGTAAATATGCAGGAAGAGAACAAAGTTCAGGAGGAGACAACACCGACTGTTGAGGCAACACCGGCAGTAAGCGAGGAAATTGTTTTTGACACACCGACAGTTGCAACCGACGAGGTTACAGTGATTACAGAGGGAACAAGTTTGACCGGTAATATTCAGTCCAATGGTTCTATTGACTTAAGAGGAACGGTAACAGGTGACGTACAGTGTAACGGCAAATTGACCGTAACAGGAAATGTTCACGGTAACACAACTTCCGCAGAATTCTTTGCAGATAACGCAAAATTAGAAGGTGAAGTAACGACCACAGGAACCGTTAAGATTGGTCTGGGTTCTGTTATTGTAGGTAACATTTCTGCAAGCTCTGCCGTAATCGCAGGCGCGATCAAAGGTGACATCGACGTACAGGGACCGGTTGTGGTAGATACTTCCGCAGTTGTTATGGGTAACATCAAATCACGTTCCGTACAGATCAACAACGGAGCAGTGATCGAAGGTTTCTGCTCACAGTGTTATGCAGAGATTGACGTGGAAAGTCTTTTTGCAAAAAAATAATAGGAGTCGGATATGAAAAGAGTATTATTAAAACTCAGCGGAGAGGCGTTGGCAGGTGATAAACACACCGGATTTGACGAGCCGACCGTGACGCGTGTGGCAAAACAGGTAAAACAGTTGACAGAGGACGGCGTTCAGGTAGGAATTGTGATCGGAGGAGGCAATTTCTGGAGAGGACGCAGCAGCGAGAATATGGACAGAACCAAAGCAGACCAGATCGGAATGCTGGCAACGGTGATGAACTGTATTTATGTGTCCGAGATTTTCCGCTCACAGGGAATGATGACGCAGGTACTCACTCCGTTTGAGTGCGGTTCTTTTACAAAACTGTTTTCCAAAGACAGAGCAAATAAATATTTTGAAAAAGGAATGGTCGTATTTTTTGCCGGAGGAACCGGACATCCGTATTTCTCAACCGATACGGCAACAACCCTGCGGGCAATCGAGATTGAGGCAGATGTGATCCTGCTTGCAAAAGCAGTGGATGGCGTATACGACAGTGATCCAAAGAGCAACCCGAATGCGGTTCGCTATGACGAGGTTTCCATTCAGGAAGTGATCGACAAACAGCTTGCTGTGATGGATCTGACCGCTTCTATCATGTGTATGGAGAACCATATGCCAATGTATGTATTCGGTTTAGAAGAAGAAAACAGCATTGTGAAGGCAATGACCGGAACATTTAACGGAACGAAAGTAACCGTTTCATAAATTATTAGGAGGACAAAGATGGACGAGAGATTAGCACAATATGACGACAAAATGCAAAAGTCCTACAAGAATCTGTTGGAGGAACTCGGAACGATTCGTGCAGGACGTGCAAATCCGCATGTTTTAGATAAAATTAAAGTAGATTATTACGGAACACCGACAGCGTTACAGCAGGTAGCCAATGTCAGCGTACCGGAACCTAGAATGATTCAGATTCAGCCGTGGGAACAGTCTTTGGTAAAAGAGATTGAGAGAGCGATTATCACTTCTGATCTTGGAATCAACCCGACAAACGACGGTAAAGTGATTCGTCTTGTTTTTCCGGAGCTTACCGAGGAACGCAGAAAAGAGCTTGCAAAAGACGTCAAGAAAAAAGGTGAGGCATCGAAGGTAGCGGTTCGTAACATCCGCCGTGATGCAAATGACGCTTTCAAAAAATTAGGAAAATCATCGGATATTTCCGAGGATGAGATTAAGGATTTGGAAGATCAGACACAGAAGTTGACAGATAAGTATATAGCAGATATTGACAAAGCCATTGAAGATAAATCCAAAGAAATTCTTACTGTATAAGAGATTTGGAAAGCATGGGGACATAGCGACATCGCCGTGTCCCTTTTCTGTGTATGACAGGATTTTTGTATCCTGCCTTACCATATAGAATCAGGAGGAAACAATATGAATGTACCGAATCATATTGCAATTATATTAGACGGAAACGGAAGATGGGCAAAAAGCAAGGGAATGCCGCGCAACTACGGTCATACCGTCGGGGCAAAAAATGTAGAGGTCATCTGTGAGGATGCCTACAACCTCGGCGTAAAATATTTAACCTTGTACGCATTTTCCACTGAAAATTGGAATCGGTCAAAAAACGAAGTAGACGCGTTGATGAAGCTTTTGAAAAATTACTTAAAGACCTGTTTAAAGCGGGCAAACAGCAACAATATGCGTGTGCGTGTCTTAGGAGATATTTCCCGATTAGAGGAAGATTTTCAGAAAAAAATCATAGAATTAGAAGAGGCGACAAAAGATAATACGGGATTGAATCTTCAGATTGCCTTGAATTACGGAAGCCGTGACGAGATACTGCGGGCTTTCAAAAAAATGATGGCAGATCATGACGCCCAAAAGCTCCAAGCGGAAGATATTACGGAGGAGACATTTTCCGGGTATCTGGATACCAGGGGCATACCGGATCCCGATCTGCTGATCCGCACAAGCGGAGAGCAGCGTTTATCCAACTATCTTTTGTGGCAGCTGGCTTACAGTGAGTTCTATTTTACACCGGTACCGTGGCCGGAGTTCTCAAAGGAAGAATTGATCAAAGCGATTGAAGTCTATCAAAACAGAGACAGACGGTATGGCGGCGTAAAGGAGGAGAAATAATGTTTAAGACACGATTGATCAGTGGAATAGTGTTAGTGGCGATTGCACTGTTATTGATAATCACAGGCGGAAATGTACTTTTGGCAGGACTGGGGATCATTTCTTTGATCGGAATGTATGAATTATACCGAATTTTTCAGATAGAAAAAAAACCGGCAGGAATCGTAGGGTATCTTGCGGCAATTCTGTATTACGTGAATCTCTACGTCACAAATAACCACGAGTACGGCAAGCTCATTCCCGATATGATGATGTTTGTATTAGGATTATTAG
>CAKRJK010000210.1 GCA_934351705.1 uncultured Lachnospiraceae bacterium | reverse complement strand
GACGGGATACGGAATATTTCTCCATATACTCGCTCATATCAATACGCACCATATTGTTCTCATCATCAAACAGACTTGCCGCCAATGCTTTCGCCAGTTCTGTCTTTCCGACACCGGTCGGACCTAAGAATAAGAAGGAACCGATTGGCTTGGTCGGATCTTTGATTCCCGCTTTGGAACGGATGATCGCTTCGGTTACCTTTGTCACACCCTCGTCCTGACCAATGACTCTTTTGTGCAGTTCCTCATCCAGATGCAGCGTTTTATTTCGCTCGCTTTCCGTCAGTTTTGCAACCGGGATTCCTGTCCATCTGGAAATGATTTTTGCGATTTCTTCCTCGCTGACACTCTCATGTACCAAAGAGAAATCTTCTTTTTTAACGTGTTCATCCTCTGCGGCGAGTTCAGCCTCCAACTGCGGTAATTTTCCGTATTGCAGCTCTGCAGCTTTCTCCAGATCGTAATTTTGTTTTGCCATTGCGATCTCGCTCTTTAATGCGTCGATCTCACCACGCAGTTTCTGCACCTTTTCAATGGATTTTTTCTCGTTATCCCACTGAGCCTTTTTGCCTGCAAAAATTTCTTTTTCCTCTGCAAGTTCTTTTTGCAAAATGCTCAGACGGTCTTTGCTCAAGTTGTCTTCTTCTTTTTTCAATGCGGTTTCTTCAATCTGCAGCTGCATGATTCTACGATTCAGTTCGTCAAGTTCGGTCGGCATAGAATCCAATTCTGTCTTGATCAAAGCACACGCCTCGTCAACTAAGTCAATTGCTTTGTCCGGTAAAAAACGGTCTGAAATATAACGGTTGGAAAGTACTGCTGCCGATACCAATGCGGAATCGGTAATCTTTACCCCGTGGAATACCTCATAACGGTCTTTGATTCCCCTTAATATAGAAATCGTATCCTCCACGGTCGGTTCGTCTACCATAACCGGCTGGAAACGACGCTCCAATGCCGGATCTTTCTCAATATATTCTCTGTATTCATCCAGAGTTGTCGCACCGATACAATGCAGTTCTCCTCTTGCAAGCATTGGTTTTAACATGTTGCCTGCGTCCATCGCGCCCTCGGTCTTGCCGGCTCCCACGATGGTGTGAAGCTCATCAATAAATAAAATAATCTGTCCATCACTTTTCTTGACCTCGTCCAGAACCGCTTTTAAACGCTCCTCAAATTCACCGCGGTATTTTGCTCCCGCAACCAGTGACGCCATATCCAGTGCAAACAGCTTTTTATCCTTTAAGCCTTCCGGTACATCTCCCCGCACGATACGTTGTGCCAATCCTTCGACAACTGCGGTTTTACCTACACCCGGTTCTCCGATCAGGACCGGATTGTTCTTGGTTTTTCGTGACAAAATACGAATGACGTTCCGAATCTCGGAATCTCGTCCGATGACAGGATCTAATTTCTGGTCTTTTGCCCGTTCGACCATGTCATAGCCGTATTTTTCCAATGTATCGTAAATTGCCTCGGGATTATCCGAAGTAACCTTTTGATTTCCACGAACTGTTGAGAGTGCCTGCAAAAAACGCTCTCTTGTAATGCCGTATTCACGGAACTGCTCTTTCATCGCGGCATTCGGGTATTTTAACAATGCCAAAAACAGATGCTCTACGGAGACATACTCATCCCCCATCTGCTTTGCTTCATCCTCCGCGTGGATCAAAACCTTGTTCAGATTCTGTCCGACATAGACCTGTCCCCCGGAGACTTTGACTCTCGCCTCTAATTTTCTTATTGCATTATCCAAAAAATGTTCTTTTTGAATTTCCATTTTCTCAATCAGTCTCGGAAGTAACCCATCCTCCTGCTGCATTAACGCAACCAAAAGATGTTCCTGTTCGATTTCCTGATTTCCGTATTCGTAGGCAAGCTTTTCACAGTCATTGATTGCCTCGATTGATTTTTGTGTAAATTTCTGAATGTTCATAGCGTACCTCCTATTCGTGTTAGCATATGTATTCTGATACAATTCATGCTGATTTTCTGTTTACACTTGTGTTATATCACCTTTTGTTAGCACTGTCAAGAGGTGAGTGCTAATTTTGTAAATTATTTTTGCAACCCCCATTTTACAGGGGTTGCAACATTTTTTTAACGGATATTCCGATACTCCTCCGCCTCTCGCGCCGTATTTGCCAGATAGCGTACTGCCTCCACAGGATATTTGCCGACTGCGGTTTCCCCTGTGACCATCACGCCGTACGCTCCGTAGAATACCGCATGAAAAATATCCGACACCTCCGCCCTGGTCGGAACGCTGCACTGCTCCATCGAAGCAAGCATTTGTGTCACGACAATATATGGTTTGTTATGCTTTTTACAGGTCTGTTCTATCTGTTTTTGCACTCGCGGAAGCTCCCACAGCGGCATATCGTTGCCGAGATCGCCACGTGCAATCACAATGACATCTGCCTGTTTGATAATATCCTCCAGATGTTCTACGCCGATTCGATTTTCAATTTTGGCAAAAATCCGAATCTCCTGTGCATCATATTGTTTTAAGGTTTCACGCACATACGCGACATCCTCCCCGCACAGGACAAACGGCTGCATCAGTGCCGTGACACCATACTCTTTTGCGTTTTTTATATTGTCAATGTCATGTCCGGTGAGGATCGGCATTTTTACATTTTTTCCCTGAATCTTAATGCTCTTATGTGCTTTTAACACTCCCCCTGTTATGACTCTTGTCACCAGTGCGTCCTCTTTTGCCCGAACCACTTCTAATTTTATTTTTCCGTCATCCAGCAAAATGGTATCTCCCGTCTCTGCCACCGGTATCATTTCTTTTGGAATGTCGACACCACCCTGCCCTAAAACAAAGTCTTCTCCTTTTTTCAAAGAGATTGCGGTCTGTAAGTTTCCCACACGCAGTTCCGGTCCCTGCATATCAATCAACAGCTTTGGATTGATCCCCTGTCTTTTTGCTTCTTCCCGGTATGTTCTGATATAAAAATCACTCGCCGAAAGTGTTGTGTGCGACAGGTTTAACCGCATTCCCGTAGCCCCTGCCGCTATCATTTCTTTCAGTATATTTTGGTCCCTACATGCAGGACCGAAAGTTGCATATATTTGTGTGTTCATTGTCAAATCCCCGTTTCTTACTTTTCCTGCTTGCCCTTTTTCCGGCAAAAACCATTTTATTTATTATACATGGTATTCCCCTATATCGTAAAGCAAAACAGGACAATACAATAAGGGTTCATATCACATAATCTGTGATATGAACCCTGTTACAATCAAAATCCGATATTATATTTATCTTACAGACTGTTTACGCTTTGTGTTCAGCAAATATACACCGCCTGCCGATGCAAGGAGCATTGCCATCCACAGGAATGCCACTGAATCGTCTCCTGTCTTCGGTGCTTTTACCACCTCTGCCGGTGTACTTACCTGTGCCTGAGACTGTGTAATCGTGAATTGTGTATCTGCTGCACCTGTTGTGGATACAATACTCAATGTATGTGTTCCGACACTCAGTGTCTTCATAAACTCTTCCGTAAAGATTACAATCGTACTACCTTCCTTGAGCGTGTAATTATTTCTGGCAACCTCTACTC
>CAKRJK010000209.1 GCA_934351705.1 uncultured Lachnospiraceae bacterium | reverse complement strand
CTGCGGAACGAAAGCGTATGATCTGTCGGAGACGGACAGACAGAATGTGGCGAACTATGCGGCACATGTATTGACAAAGCACAACACGGGACAGAGTGAAGGATTGACGTATATGGAGCTTGAGCCGCAGGCGGAAGAAGACTCTTCACAGCAGTCTGAAAATACAGATACCAAGACGGCAGATAACAGCACCGATCAAAGTGTGGGCAACGCAAATAACAATGCACAGAATACGGCAAGCCAGGAGCCGGCAGCAGTTTCACTGGAGCAGGCACTCGGACTCGGTAATGGAGTGACGGCGGCTTACTCTCATTATGATGTGACAGATTCTTACGTGGAGGCAGATTATTTTTCAATGAACGCTTCTGCGGGCAAAACCTATGTGGTGATACATATTGATCTGACGGCAACGGGAGGAGAAGCATCCTGTGATATGCTATCGAAGAAACTTTACTACCGTCTGAGTATCAACGGAGAGAAAGCGGTAGGAGCACAGACCAGCATTCTGCTGAATGATTTAAGTACCTATCAGGGAACGGTAGGAGCACAGCCGACAGACTGCGTGTTGCTTTTTGAGGTGAGTGCGGACAAGGCGCAGAACATTACATCTTTGGATTTGAAAGTCGGCGCATCGGGGAACATGAGCACGGTAAAATTACAATAATGGCAAGCTGATTGAAAAATCACAAAAAAGAAGAGTTTTTTTGAAAAAATCGTGCAAACAGTTTGAATGTTTGCTATAATATCTATAATAAGCAAGCGACTCAGGAGGAGAATGGATATGGATACAAATATTCTTTTAGAGAACGGAACAAATGAGCTGGAAGTATTGGAGTTTACATTGGGGAACAACCACTATGGAATCAACGTGGCAAAGATTCGTGAGATTTTATCTTATCAGCCGGTAACGCCGATTCCGAATTCAGAACCGTCGATCGAGGGTATCTTTATGCCGCGTGATACGATGATTACCGTAATCAATCTGAAAAATTGTCTGGGGTTGGAGAATACGGTAGATACAAAGGGATTGTTTATCATTACAAACTTCAATCAGTTGAATGTTGCATTTCATGTAGATGAGGTCATCGGCATTCATCGCGTATCATGGGCAGACATCATCAAACCGGACTCTACGATCAATACAGAGAACAATGCGGTTTCCACCGGTGTGATTAAGCTGGAGGAGAAATTGGTCATTATTCTTGACTTCGAGAAGATTGTAACCGACATCAGTCCTGAGACAGGATTAAAAGTAACTGCGATTGATGAGTTGGGAGAAAGAGAGAGATGCAATTCTCCGATTTTGATTGCAGAAGATTCTCCGTTGCTGAGCAAATTGATTACAGAGTGTTTAAAGAAAGCAGGATATACCAACCTGATCATCACCGCGAACGGACAAGAAGCGTGGGATAAGCTGGTAGAATACAAAAAAGAGGGAACAGTTCGGGATAAGGTACACTGTATCATCACCGATATCGAGATGCCGTTGATGGACGGACATCGTCTGACAAAGCTTGCAAAAGAGGATGATGAAATCAAAAAAATTCCGTTGATTATCTTCTCGTCATTAGTAAATGAGGAAATGCGTAGAAAAGGAGAAGCACTCGGAGCAGATGCCCAGCTGACAAAACCGGAGATTGGTTTATTGGTAGGAGCAATTGATGATTTGATTGACAAGGCATTATAATCGTTCTAAGGAAGATAGAAGAATTTCAGAGGGGGTGTGATTATTTAATCACATCCCTTAATAAGTATTAAGAGAGGTGGAGTTTAGTGAGTAATACAGAAGATTACTTAGACAGTCTGCTGAACAATATCAACAGCGTGAATATGACCGGCAAAGGTCAGTCGTCTAAGACAGAGACACTCTCGGAGGCACAGAGCGACGAGATTATCAGACGATATAAGCAAGAGCAGCAGTACCGACGCGAGAAGGAAGAAAAAGAGGAAGAAGAACGTCGCCGTGAACAGGAATTTTTAGACAGCTTTGAAGAAGAACTGGCAGATGAAGAAGCAGATGAGTTCTTACATCAGTTTGAGTTAGAGATCGAGGCGGACAAGAGTGATGCGAATAACGCACCGGAGAAACCGGCTGATTTTTTTGAAAATATAGAGGGCATTGTCGAGGGAACAACAAAGAAAGAGCCGACGGCAAAAACAGAATCTCTTCAGCCGGACAAGGTTCGCGGAGATTTAAAAGAGGAGCGTCTTACAAGAGGTGAGACGGAATATCTTTCCGAGGTCTTAGGACCGGATATGCCGTTAGAGCAGGTGGTTGCCAATGATGCAAGAGAAGATGTTCTGGGCGAGCACAGCGAGGAGAACGGCGAAGAGCAGGAGCGTATCATCATCAAAGAGACGGAAGAGGAGCAGACGCAGGAAGAGCCGGAGTATGCAACGGAAGAACCGATGGCAGACGGAGAGACCGGAGATGCGGATCTGCTCGATCTGCTGAGTGATATGCAGGACAATGAGGATATTTCCGAAATCGGAGACTTGTTAAAGGCAGATCAGAACAATATCGAATTGGAAGAAGCCGGAATACCGGATGAGCTGCCGGAGCAGACGGTAGAAGAAAGCGCTGCAACGGAAACAGATATACCGGAGAAATCGGGAAAGAAACGCTCCAAAAAGAAGAAAAAGGGAATTTTCTCAAAAATGGCAAATCTGCTGTTTGGCGAGGAGGAATCCGGTAAAAAAGAAGAGGTAGTCGTTCCTGAAATGGGAGATTTGGAGAATATCTCAGAAGAGAATCTCGAGATACTAAAATCTCTGGAGCTGGCAGAGCAGGAACAGGCGCAGCAGCAGGAAGAAGAGACCACAGAGAAGAAAAGAGACAGAAAGAAAGCCAAGAAAGAGAAAAAGCCGAAAGAAAAGAAAGCCAAAAAACCAAAAAAAGAAAAGAAACCTAAGGCACCGAAAGAAAAAGATAACACACCACCGCTTCCGAAAAAGCCAGTATTCTTAATCTTTTTGTTGGCGGCATCTATCTTAGTGCTTATTTTGCTGGCATCTAGCGGGTTAGGATATTCTTCCAGCATCCGTGCGGCAAAAAATGCGATGGATAATGCAAATTATACGGAAGCATACAAGGAACTTTCGGGACTTGAATTAAAGAAAGCGGACAAAAAACTCTATGCGAAAGCAAAGACGATGGCAGCGGTACAGGCAGAGCATGATGCATACCTGACCTTGATGTCGGCGGGTAACTACGAGATGGCATTGGACGCTCTGGTACGCGGAGTGGGAAGATACGATGCGAACCTTGCCACAGCCAAGAAGTACGGTATGGAAAAACAGCTTAATGTCATCAAGAATGAAATCGAAGAGGCACTGGATACACAGTTTGATCTGGTGATCGAGGATGCCAGAAATCTGTATGCGATGAAAGACAGAACAGAGTATACCCAAAAGATACATGAGATTGTACAGGATTTAAAATTAGGACAGGTTGAAGAATGATAGCGATTATCGATTACGATGCGGGCAATTTAAAAAGTGTAGAGAAGGCACTCCTTGCTCTTGGGCAGGAGAGTGTCATAACACGGGATTTTTCTGTATTGCAAAAAGCGGACAAAGTGATTCTTCCGGGAGTGGGAG
>CAKRJK010000208.1 GCA_934351705.1 uncultured Lachnospiraceae bacterium | reverse complement strand
GAACTGCAAAAAACCATTCGTTTTTTTGAAAATGACAGCAGCAGCCTGAGCATTTGCTCTGTGGATAATCCGGAAGAAAACACCATCAATATGTTAAACGACCTTCGCCCTTATTGTAACGAGGCAGAACTTGAAAATCTGGATTCGTTTATCAATATGTTTCAGCTTTTTTCCGCTTATGACCTATTATTCCGCTAATCTGGGAGGTGACTATGGATATTTCTGATTTATTAAAACAGGGAACCACCGGGAATATTTCTCCCGAAAAAATCAACTTTTTAATGCAGTTTGCCAATCAACAGCATTCTGGAAATGCAAAAGAGATGGCATCCGAACTGAACCAGGCTGCCAGCAGTGCAAAATCAAACGGGATTGAATTTTCCGATTCCGAACGGGATTTTATGATTGACATTTTAAAACAAAACATGAGTGAAGAGGAACGAAAAAAAACAGATATGCTGGTATCCCTTATGAAAAACATGAAACGGCGCTAACACGCAAAAAAAGAGTTTCACAAGTGAAACTCTTTTTTTATATGCTCTAGCTGATCGTACATCATGCAAATCCGTCGTCAATATAGTGTGCTATCATCCGGGCTTTAAAATTTCTCCGGTTGCACATAGAATCTGTGCTGCCGGACACATCCAAATCTTCCGGCAGAACAAATTTGATACATCTTACCGTCACATCATGGCAGCCGCTACCTGTATGTGCCGGAATCGTCATCGTTTTCATTCCCCGTTTATATTCCGTTCCATGTTCATCTACTTCCGTAAGAATGACCGCAAGTGCAACACGCTTATTCGGACAGACATTTTTTACCGTGACATCCAACTGCAAAATACGTCCGAGAGATTCCATTCCGATCTCACCGGTATCAAATTCTACGGTATCCTCACAGCCGTCAATCGTAATTGCGGTCGGCTTCGGACACTGCTCCGGCATCACGACTGTGTTGCAGTCCACCTCTATCTTCGGTGATGGGAATGTCACAACATTATTTTCCGCATCGGAGTAGGTGATTTCTTCGTTTACTTCAACATTTCCGCTGCAGGAACCGGTATGCCGCACGGTAAAGGTAAGCTCCGCACCTTCACTCTTATCCACACCCAGCTTTTCGATCTCCCACTGGAGCGTCGTGCTGTCGATAATGTGTGCTTTTCCGGCTGTCGGCATTGCAATCGAAACAATTCCGAAGCAGGAATTGAGTTTTTCACGGATCACGATCTCGGTTGCTCCCGGTTTGATAATGTTCTTTGCAAGATCTTCAAAAAGATTCTCCAGTTCTTCATCATCCGGCGTAATGGAAACATAGGCAGAAGCCGGTTCGGATGCCCAGTCAATCAACGCCTGTTCATCCAGTCCGCCGTTTCTGGAAAGACCGATACAATAGATTACGATTCCCGCTGCCTTCGCCGCCTCTGCGACCGGAGTCGGATCTCCTCCGGCGGTTGTCACTCCGTCCGTAAACATCACCAGCACGATGTCCGTCGGATTCGTCTTAATGTCCGGCTCTGCCGTCAACGACAGCTTTATCTGAAAAGTATCCCCACATCCGATACGTGAAACGCTTAACTCCTTATTGGAACTTGAAATGCCCATACATATATTGTAAAGAGCCATTCTTTTTTCGGCTCTTTACAATATATGCGGCAAATCCCTGTTTTGCGACAGTTTTTTACATTCCAAGCATGCTTTTTATTTCTTCTTTTTGCTGAACACCGATGGCTTTCTCTTTGAATACACCCTGTTCCATAACGACCAATGTCGGAATACTCATGATCTGATATTTTAAGGCAAGTGCTGCCTCCTCATCCACATTGACCTTTCCGATTTTGACGGTATCTCCCAGCTCTTTTGCAAGTTCGTCCAAAACAGGACTCTGCATCTTACAAGGTCCGCACCAGTCTGCCCAGAAATCCAACAACACCGGCACTTCACATTTCAATACTTCCTCTTCAAAATTGTCGTTTGTGATTTTTACAATCTCCATGCTGTTCCTCCTATTTTCTTTCTTATGTCTTTTAATTTCTTCCGAACTCCGTCAATTCCAAACCTTCGTTTCGATCCAACACCATTCCGATACTCCATTCGTTGATAAACAGCAATAACGGATTTCCTTTTAAGTCCTGAATCTTCTTCATATCCGAAGTTCCCGTGATCTTGTCCAAATCAATCTCTTTATTCTCAATCCAGCGGATATACTCATACGGAAGGTTCTCCATACGAATCTCCACATTATATTCGTTCTCCAGACGGTATTTTAACACGTCAAACTGAAGCACACCGACAACACCTACGATAATCTCTTCCATACCGGTATTGTACTCCTGGAAAATCTGGATTGCTCCCTCCTGTGCGATCTGTGTGATTCCTTTTACGAACTGTTTTCTTTTCATGGTATCGACCTGCCGCACTCTTGCAAAATGCTCCGGTGCAAACGTCGGGATTCCCTCAAACTGAAACGGCTTCGCCGCGGTCGTCAGAGTGTCACCGATTGCAAAGATTCCCGGATCAAAGACGCCGATAATATCTCCCGCATATGCCTCCTCGACAATGTGACGCTCCTGTGCCATCATCTGCTGTGGCTGGGAAAGACGCAGTTTTTTGCCTCCCTGAATATGCATAACCTCCATTCCCGCTTCAAACTTGCCGGAACAGATACGCATAAATGCAATACGGTCTCTGTGTGCCTTATTCATATTTGCCTGTATCTTAAATACAAATGCGGAAAAATCCTCCGAAAACGGATCGATCTCCCCGATATCCGCCTTACGTGGCAACGGAGAATACGTCATCTGTAAAAAATGCTTTAAAAATGTCTCCACACCGAAATTAGTCAATGCCGAGCCGAAAAAGACCGGTGATAATTCTCCCTTTGACACCAATTCCATGTCAAACTCCGCACTCGCACCGTCCAGAAGTTCTATCTCCTCTAAAAGCTGCTCTTTAAAAGCTGCTCCGATCTCCTCTTCCAATGCGGCATCATCGATCGCAATCTCCTTTTCCTCTCCCTCTTTTGTTCCCTTTAAGGTGTCGGAATAGGTGCAGACCATCTTGGTATTTCTGTCATAGACTCCTTTAAATTCTTTTCCCGAACCGATCGGCCAGTTGATCGGACAGGTTGCGATTCCGAGTTCCTTTTCGATTTCGTCTAACAGCTCAAAGGTGTCATTTGCATCTCTGTCCATTTTATTGATAAAGGTAAAAATCGGAATGTGGCGCATAACGCAGACTTTAAACAATTTTCTCGTCTGTGCCTCCACACCTTTTGAACCGTCGATAACCATAACCGCAGAATCCGCCGCCATCAGCGTACGGTAGGTATCCTCCGAGAAATCCTGATGTCCCGGTGTATCCAGAATGTTGATACAAAATCCATCATAATTAAACTGCAAAACCGAAGAGGTAACCGAGATACCCCTTTCCTTTTCAATCTCCATCCAGTCGGAAACCGCATGTCTGGCAGTTGCCTTTCCTTTTACGGAGCCTGCAAGATTGATTGCACCTCCGTAGAGAAGGAATTTCTCTGTCAATGTTGTCTTACCGGCATCCGGATGGGAAATGATTGCAAATGTTCTTCTTTTTTCTATTTCTTTTCTTA
>CAKRJK010000207.1 GCA_934351705.1 uncultured Lachnospiraceae bacterium | reverse complement strand
GAGCATTGGAGACATCACTTTTGCCGGAGGAGTCCGTGCAATTTTCGGTAGATCACATGACGATGCGAAACAGCTTTAACGTGACGCAGAATGACGGCGGCGAGTATACGATGGGAATGGCATATCTGACAGCATGGCAGGGGCCGGTTTATGAAAAGGATGATCCTTACGGGGACGGAGTGTCACCAAAGGGGTTGTCTCCGGTGAAGCATGTGCAGGAGATTCAGGTCATTGAAGGAAGAGATTTTGAAAAAATCAAAGAGGCTGTGTTCAAATACGGAGGAGTGCAGACTTCGATATACAGTGCCCTCAGAAGTTCGCAGAGTCAGTCGACGTTTTATAACAGCAGCAAGAACGCCTACTGTTACATCGGAACGGAAAAACCGAATCATGATGTTTTGATCATCGGATGGGATGATAATTATCCGAAAGACAATTTTTCGGTAGCACTGGAAGGTGACGGAGCGTTTATTTGTCAGAATAGCTGGGGAACCGGATTCGGTGAGGACGGTATTTTTTATATTTCTTATTATGACACCAATATCGGTGTTCACAATGTAGTGTATACAGGAATTGAGGAAACCGATAATTACGAAGCAATTTATCAGTCGGATTTGTGCGGCTGGGTAGGTCAGATCGGATTTAACAAAGAATCGGTATACGGTGCGAATGTTTTTGAGGCGAAGGAGAATCATAAAGTAAAAGCGGCGGGATTTTACGCGACGGGAAAGGACACGGAATACGAAGTCTATGTTGTGCGGAATTTTGAGAATGAGACCTCTTTTACAAGGAAAGAAAAAGTAGCTTCGGGAAAATTGGACAATGCCGGATATTACACGATTCCTTTTTCAAAAAATATCCCGGTCAAAAAGGGAGAACAGTTTGCAATCGTAATTTATTTGAAAACACCGGATGCAATACATCCGCTTGCGATAGAGTATAAGGCGGACGCAACGACAGCCAATGTGGACTTGTCGGACGGAAGAGGCTATATCAGTTCAAACGGAGATACATGGGAAAGTGCAGAGGATACACAAAAATGCAATCTTTGTATCAAAGCATATGCGGTAAAATAGGAGGAGATTGCAGTTGGAAGAAAAGGTGCTTAAAATTTCAGCCTGTTTTTGTGTGGTGTTGACCGTAATCGCATGTTGCGCCATGTTTTTTATGCCGAGAGTGCATGCAGTGACCTTAGACTGGAATGTGGATATGGAGGAAACCTTTGCGTTGGGCGGAGTGCATTTCGGAACAGAAGCAATCAATACCGACGCAGATAAAAAAGATTTTCCGCAGCAGCTTCGGGTAAAACTTCCGAAAGGCTGTGACGCACAGAGTGTAGAGATTAAACAGAATTATACAGAGCAGACGGTGGATATTCTGATTCCTGCCGAGAGTGGTGATTTTTTGTATAATAAGCCATTGGTGGGAAGTGCCGCAAACATTGATGATGTGGTGATGGATTATGCCGGAGGAAAGGCGGTCATTGAGATTGTTTTGGACAGTGTGTTTGAGGTAAAACAGACTTATGATGCGAATTATTTGTATCTCGACTTTTTATCACCGCATGAAGTCTATGACAAAGTAGTAGTCATTGATGCGGGACACGGAAGAAAAGATCCCGGTGCTGTAAAACAGGGAATTTGTGAAAAAGATATTGATCTGGCGATCGTGAATCAGTTAAAAGAACTTTTGGATACCAATGAGAATATCGGTGTTTACTATACGAGGCTGGATGATTCCAACCCATCCTACAATGCCAGAGTAGGACTTGCTAATAAGGCACAGGCGGATTTGTTTATCAGTATACATAATAATTCGACAACAGGATCGCGGTTATCAAAGGTTCAAGGTACAGAGGTTATGTATGATGAGCAGAAGTCGGATGAACAGTCGAAAGCGCTGGCGCAGATCTGTCTGGAGGAAGTTACCGCTGCCTGTGGAAGTGAGGACAAAGGGCTGGTAAAAGGAAATTCTATCTATATTATAAGAACGTCGGAAGTGCCGGTGGCATTGATCGAGGTTGGATTTATGACGAATGCGCAGGAACTGGCAAAGCTGAATGATGAGGAGTATCAAAAGAAAGCGGCACAGGGAATTTACCAGGCAATCATAAGAGCATTTGAGGAAGGATATTAGGGATAATAAGATGAAAAATAAAATTGTATTTGCAACCGGAAATGCCGGAAAAATGAAAGAAATCAGAGTTATCATGCAGGATTTGGGAATGGAAATCCTGTCAATGAAAGAAGCGGGAATCGAGACTGACATTGTGGAAGACGGCAAAACATTCGAGGAGAATGCTCTGATCAAAGCAGAGGCGATTGCGAAGTTTACCGATGCGATCGTGCTTGCCGACGATTCGGGGTTAGAGATTGACTATCTGAACAAGGAGCCGGGGGTATATTCCGCAAGGTATCTCGGAGAGGACACTCCTTATAACAAAAAGAACGCAAATCTGCTGAAGCGTCTGGAGGGAGTGGAGAAGGAGAAAAGAACGGCAAGGTTTGTATGTGCGATTGCAGCAGTTTTGCCGGATAAAACCGTATTGCAGACCCGCGGAACGATAGAGGGATATATCGGAGAAAAGCCGATGGGCGAGAATGGTTTTGGATACGATCCGATCTTTTATGTGGAGGAATATCACTGTTCCACGGCAGAACTTACAATGGAACAGAAAAATGCATTGAGCCACAGAGGAAAAGCTCTCAGGGCGATGAAGGAAGAACTTAAGAAAAAGGGCTTTTAGAATGAATGAGGAAACGGTTATATGAAGATAATGATTGTAAGCGATACGCACAAACGACATAAAAATTTGGAAGAAGCATTGGAAAAGATGGGCAGCATAGATATGTTGATCCATCTCGGCGATGCGGAAGGATATGAAGATTACATAGCTGAGATGGCGGGATGTCCGTTGGAGATTGTATCCGGAAATAATGATTTTTTCTCGAACCTTGAAAGAGAAAAAGAGATCAAGATCGGAAAGTACAAAGTATTGCTTACGCATGGACATTATTATTATGTGAGTGCCGGAATCGAAGCCTTGAAAAAAGAAGCGTACGGGCGAGATGTGGATATTGTGATGTTTGGTCATACGCACAGACCGTTGATTGAGTACGACAAAGGTGTGACACTGATCAATCCGGGAAGTATTTCTTATCCGAGACAGCCGGGCAGAGAACCGTCCTTTATTATGATGGAACTTGATCGGGACGGCGAGGCACATTTTACGATTCATTATTTATAGTAAATCAATAAAATTACATTTTTGTGAAAAAAGTCAAAAAATATTGTTGACTTTTCTACAAGCCTATTATATAATATGTCTTGCGTCACGATTGAACGCAAGTGAATATTGTAAATCGCGGGGTGTGGCTCAGCTTGGCTAGAGCGCCTGGTTTGGGACCAGGAGGTCGCAGGTTCGAATCCTGTCACCCCGACTCTGCGGGTGTAGTTCAATGGTAGAACACCAGCCTTCCAAGCTGGATACGTGGGTTCGATTCCCATCACCCGCTTTGCGATAAGCAATTTGATTCATATGCGCGAGTGGCTCAGTTGGTGGAGCACGACCTTGCCAAGGTCGGGGCCGCGGGTTCGAGTCCCGTCTCGCGC
>CAKRJK010000206.1 GCA_934351705.1 uncultured Lachnospiraceae bacterium | reverse complement strand
CCGCAGGGCTGCTCGTGGGATAGGGCGCAGACACATGAGTCGTTAAAAAAATGTCTTACCGACGAGACAGAGGAAGTGCTGCAGGCAATCGATAATCAGGACGATGACAATCTCTGTGAAGAACTCGGAGATGTACTGCTTCAGGTATTGCTTCACAGTGAGATCGCCAAAGAGAGAGGTGCCTTTGAATTTTCGGATGTCGTGCAGATGCTTTGTGAGAAACTTATCCGAAGACATCCGCATGTGTTCGGGGATGCCAAAAGACCGGAGACACCCGAGGAGGGCTTAGCGATGTGGCGTGCAGTCAAACAGCAGGAGAAACAAGGAGCAGATCAATGAACACCTACCATGTGAAAACTTTAACAAAACCGGTGGATTTGAAAGTGGAAGTACCCGGTTCTAAGAGTATTACAAACCGTGCCTTATTTATGGCGGCACTCGGAAATGGCGAGAGTGTGCTTCACGGGGTACTGTTTTCGGATGATTCCAGATATTTTATGAGCAGTTTGCAATCCCTCGGATTCAGGGTACAGACGGATGAGGACAAAAAAGAAGTTATTATAGAAGGACAACAGGGACAGATTCCCAAAAAAGAAGCAAAGATTTATGTCGGAAGTGCGGGAACAGCCGCACGTTTTTTGACGGCAATGCTTGCTCTGTCCGACGGAGTGTACACGATTCAGGCTTCCGAGCAGATGAAAAAACGTCCGATGAAGCCGTTGTTTGATACATTAGAAGGAATGGGAGCAAAATTTACATATCTTGAAAAGGAAGGATTTCTGCCGGTCTGCATACAGGGAACACGAAAGGCAAAGACTGAGATTGAGATCGACATCAGCAAAAGCACACAGTTTTTGAGTGCACTGTTGATGATGGCACCGGTCTTAGAGGAAAATATCAGGATTCGTATTGTCAGTGAGAAAAAAGACGGAGCCTACATCCGTATCACAAGAAAGATGATGGAGCAATTCGGAGTCGTAAGCACGTTTGACGGAGAAGTCTATCAAATAGAAAAGGGACAGAGTTATAAGAACTTATCCTATCAGATTGAACCGGATGTTTCGGCAGCTTGCTATTTTTATGCAATGGCGGTTTTGACGGGCGGAAGAGCCGTTGTGTGCCATGTACACCAGGATTCCATGCAGGGCGATTTGAAATTCTTAGGGGTACTGGAGCAGTTGGGAGCAAAGGTTTTGGATACGCCGGACGGAATCGAAGTGCTTGGAACGCCGGACGGAATCTATGACGGAATTACCGTCAACATGAACGATTTTTCCGATCAGACGATGACGTTAGCTGCACTTGCCCCGTTTGCAAGGACTAAGACGGTAATCCGGGGAATCGGACATATCCGGCTTCAGGAGTCGGATCGTCTGAGTGCGATTGCGACAGAATTGAAAAAAATGGGAATTACTGTGGAAGAGGGAGAAGATTTTCTGGTAATCCATCCGGGAGAGATTAGACCGTCACAGGTAGAGACCTATGATGACCACCGTATTGCGATGTCGTTTTCCCTTGTCGGTCTGAGAGCAGAGGGAATCACCATTTTAAATCCATTGTGTTGTAAAAAAACATTTGAAAATTATTTTACTCTTTTGGATACGATTTTCTAAATTGAGTTATTGTTCTTTCGGCTCAAATATCCGGATCTCAGGAGCCCCGGAGGTCGGAATGCAGTAATAGGTAGACGGATTGTCAAACGCCCGGAAATAGACGTAACGCGAGGTCACGTTGATGTCCGTGCAGGAACCCGAAAAGAGGATTTCCGGGTTGGAACCGTCCAGCTTCATGCGGCAGAGTGCCGGATCATTGTTTCTGGAGTAATAGATATAACCGCCGGACACGTTAAAGCAGTCAATGCGGTCTTTTGTCAGGGTACGTTTTTTTAAGGTGTTCAGATCGACTCTTGCTAAACGGTAGTTGTCCGAAACATCCATAAAATAAGCAATCTGGCCATCGACAACCGGCATCCAGCAATCACCCTTGTATAAAGGTGTCTGCGTGTCGCTTGGGGTGTTGAAAGCGTAGAGGTAGTGGTCTTTTTCCAGTCCGTTGCAATAAAACGTACTGCCCTGTGCGGCACAGGTAAAATAAGGCGTTTCATCAACCTGTTCTTTTTCACTTCCGTCAATTTTTACCTTGTAGAGCGTGGAGGCTGTCTTGGTATCGTAGTGAATATAATACAGGTAATTTCCAAGCAAAGACGGATACATGCTCGCCGCCGAATCGAGAATGGTAAGCTGTTTTCCGTTGTGCTTTGTGCGGCACAGGCTGTTGGAATTCCAGTGCATCATCTCAAAAATATCTTTTGCATCTGTATTTTTTTCCAGATTATTTCTCGCATAATAAAGATAATGTTCATCGGCGTTGAGGTAAGTTACCACGTCGTTGTTTAATTTTTTCACCTCTTTTTCGTCCGGTGTCATGGAGTACAGGGTAAATCCGTCTGCGGGATTTGCAAAATAAACCGTTCCGTTGTATTCACAAAAAAGTCCCCGATTGTACAGATTTCCGGCAGTATTTCCGTTGACGGCGGTGTCGTTCAATTTGGTTGTTGTCAAAAAATGGTGTGTCAGCGAAAGTGCAACGATAAGAAGCAGCACGATCACAATGATTATATATGAAGATTTCTTTTTCATGGCAGTCACTCCCGAATCTGATTTTGTTATCAAAATTATAGTCCACGCCATCGTTTTTATCAAGGAAATCTTGCGAACAGCAGACGAATAGAGTATGATATTAAAAAAACAAAATGATAAGGTGGTATACATGAAAGATTTACTGGAAATCCGTGACGAGATAGATGAGATTGACAGACAGATCGTCTCACTCTACAAAGAGCGTATGATAAAAACATCCCAGGTTGCAGAGTATAAGATAGCAACCGGAAAAAAGGTTTTTGACAGGGAACGGGAACTCTCAAAGCTCAACACATTAGAGCAGCTTGTTGAGGGAGATTTTGATAAAAAAAGCATTCGGGAACTTTTCTCACAGATTATGTCAATGAGCAGAAAAAGACAGTACCAGATGTTAAACGAAAACGGCATTACAGAGCCGATTGATTTTACAGATGTAAAGCAGTTGGATTTTCAGGACGCAAAGGTTGTGTTCCAGGGCGTGGAAGGAGCGTACAGCGAGGCGGCATTAAAAGAGTTTTTCGGAAACAAAGGAGCAAGTTTCCATGTGGAGACATGGCGTGATGCGATGGAGGCAATCCAAAACGGCGAGGCAGACTATGCGGTACTTCCGATTGAGAATTCCTCCGCGGGAAGTGTGCGTGAAAATTATGATCTGTTGATGGAATACGACAACTGTATTATCGGAGAGCAGATCATTAAGATTGACCATGTCCTGCTCGGTCTTGAGGACGCAGAACTTGGTGACATCACAGAGGTGTACTCCCATCCGCAGGCACTCATGCAGTGCAGCAAGGTGTTAGAGGAACATCGGGACTGGGAAAAAATCAGTTTGAAGAATACCGCAATGTCGGCAAAAAAAGTCAAAGAGGACGGCAGAAAAAATCAGGCGGCAATCGCAAGCAGGCTGACGGCAGAGCTATACGGATTAAAGATATTGGCAGAGGATCTGGCAAATAACGAGGATAACTATACACGC
>CAKRJK010000205.1 GCA_934351705.1 uncultured Lachnospiraceae bacterium | reverse complement strand
CTGCTCTTTTGATGGATTTCTCGCGATTGAAAGATTTCAGTTTTGTAATGACTTCTTCCTGATGTTTGATCTCTCTTTGCTGATTGTAATAAGCCTTTAATCTGTCCTCGCGCAGCTTTTCTTTTTTCTTTGCATAAGCGGTGTAATTTCCCTCAAAGACTTCTAACTTCTGATTAGAAATGTCGATTACTTTTGTGACGACTTTGTCCAAAAAATAGCGGTCATGCGATACGATGACCACTGCACCTTTGTAATTCATTAAAAATGTTTCCAACCATGCGATGGAATTCATGTCCAGATGGTTGGTCGGCTCATCCAGCAGGATAATGTCCGGCTTTGTGACAAGCAGTTTTCCGAGTGCAACCCTTGTCTTCTGACCTCCGGAAAGCTCACTGATCTTCTTTGTGTAATCTACCTGCGTAAAACCCAGTCCGTTTAGGACACCGTAGATCTCACTCTTGTAGGCGTAACCGCCCTCCAGTTCAAAGCGGTGTGTCAGCTTATGGTAATCCTCCAGAAACCGTTCCAATTCACTGCCTTCTTTTTGGCTCATCTGCGTTTCCATGTCACGGATGGCTGTTTCCATGTCGATCACATCCTGTTTTGCAAGGAACAGCTCCTCCTCAATGGTACGCTCTCCCTGCATATCCTGGTGCTGTGCCAGATAGCCCATCGTCTTTCCTTTGGAAAGGGCAACCTCACCGGAATCCGGTGAGAGTTCCCCAATGATCATTTTTAATAAGGTTGACTTGCCCGCACCGTTGATTCCCACGATTGCCGCTTTTTCGTAATCTTCAATATGGAACGATGCTCCTTTTATAATCTCGTCTGTGCCAAAAGATTTACTAATATTCTGAACAGATAATATCATGATTTATAATGCCTTTTCTAATGTCTCGCGGATTGCCTTAATGAAATCCTCGCTGTTTAATACTGTTACGTTGTCGAGGCTCGTGATCATGGCTAAATCTTTTGTCATCTTGCCTTCCTCAATCGTCTGGATACATGCTTTCTCTAATTTGTCCGCAAATGCAGAAAGCTGCTCATTGTTATCCAGTTCTCCTCTTTTTCTGAGTGCACCCGTCCATGCAAAGATGGTTGCAACAGAGTTTGTGGAGGTCTCCTCGCCTTTTAAGTGTTTATAGTAATGACGCTGTACCGTACCGTGTGCTGCCTCGTACTCAAAATATCCGTCCGGGGATACCAGTACGGAAGTCATCATTGCAAGGGAACCGAATGCGGAGGATACCATATCACTCATAACATCTCCGTCATAGTTCTTACATGCCCAGATATATCCGCCCTCTGATTTCATTACACGTGCTACGGCATCATCGATCAAAGTATAGAAATACTCGATTCCCGCCGCGTCAAATTTATCTTTGTATTCTGCCTCAAAAATATCATTAAAAACATCTTTGAAGGTATGGTCGTATTTTTTGGAAATGGTGTCTTTTGTCGCAAACCACAAATCCTGTTTCTGATCGAGTGCATAGTTAAAGCAGCTCTTTGCAAAACTCTCGATAGATGCCTCTACGTTATGCTGTCCCTGTACGATTCCGGCTCCCGTGAAGTTATGTATCACTTCTCTCATCTCGCTGCCGTCCTCTGCGGTGTATACCAGCTCGCATTTTCCCGGTCCCGGTATCTTCATCTCCACGCCCTTGTATACATCACCGTAAGCATGTCTTGCAATGGTGATCGGCTTTTTCCAGTTTCTTACACAAGGCTCAATTCCTTTTACTACGATCGGTGTACGGAAAACAGTTCCGTCCAAAATAGCACGGATTGTTCCGTTCGGACTCTTCCACATCTCTTTTAAGTCATACTCGTCCATACGTGCCGCATTCGGTGTAATGGTTGCGCATTTTACTGCCACGCCGTATTTCTTGGTGGCGATCGCAGAATCTGTGGTAACCTGATCGTTTGTCTCATTTCTATGCTCTAATCCCAAATCATAGTATTCTGTGTTCAACTCGATAAACGGGCTTAACAACTCGTCCTTGATCATCTGCCACAGAATTCTTGTCATCTCATCTCCGTCCATCTCAACTAACGGTGTCGTCATCTTAATCTTGTCCATGTTTCCATCCTCCATCTGAATCTCTTTTTTCTCTCTTATAGTTATAATTCAATTTGTATTTTTTTACAACACTTAAAAAGAAACTTTTACGGCATATGGGTTATTTGGTATCCCCACAACCACCTTATCTGCGATTATTTTCAGAATGTGCATCGCACTTTGATACATATTTCGGAAAATTTCACGTTCTCTGATACGGTATAAAAATTCTCCGTCTTCCGCCCTGCTCGCACTGAGATCGCACACACAGAAAATCACGGTCTTTCCGTTCTCCTGCGTAATCTCCGCTTTCATTCTGTACCGCAAAAACTGTTCCGCCACCAGCTTTCCCATCAGATACAGTGAATAACACACCTTCGGGACAACCTCCTGTGGCATGGTTTCTTTGATATTGTTTCTTAGCAGACATTCTCTGCCCGCCCCGGTATCTTGGAACTCTTTGAGCAGCAGTTTCTCGTTAAACTCCCATTCCCGTGGTTCCAGCACATAGTATTTCACAAAAGCTTTGTACAATTCTTCCAAAAAAGTATAGATTGTCCGCTCACCCGTATCGGAAAACGGCGGATTTTTCAGCTTTAAATTGTTTTTTACAAGCCCAAGCACCGTACGCAGTACAATCTCATACTCACGCGTTTGCACTTCTATCTCCTTTTGGATTGCCGCATACTTTCTCTCGGATTCTTTGAGTTTTTGCTGCTTTTCGATACGCTCCGCCTCTTTTTTTGCAAGCGCCTGTTTTACGGAAATCGCCATCTCAATCGGGTTTAGCAGATCCTCCGCAAAATTGCACGGCTTTAATATCAGCCGATACACTCCGATCCGGTTGATGATCTCCAATGTTTTTCTGATGTCGCGTGCCGCCGAAAGTGCGATCCGGATCGTGTCCGGTGACATCATACCGCACATCGCAAAAAGCTCCTCTCCGCTCATAACCGGAATTTCCAGCTCGCACACAAAGACATCGATGCTCCCGCTGCCGAGAATCTGCAATGCTTCCTCAGGGCTTCCCGCAAAGGAAAACTTCATATGCTCCGGTGCAGTCTCCAACATGGTTTTGATATTTTGTAAATGGCGTTCCTGTGAATCCACAATCAGAATCCGATACATACCATCCCGCCTTTTCTAAAATTTAGTATGTCCATTATAACAATTTCCAACTTTTTCGTAAACCGTCGGTCACACATTTTTAAAACGTACATAAGATAAAGTGTAATAAAAATTCTGGAGGATTTGAAAATGAGTGATTTAGCAGCAACAAACTGTGGATGTGGATGTAACGATGAGGGAGGATGCAACTCTATTATCTGGTTAATCATCTTATTAGCTCTTTGCGGCGGATGCGGCACAAATTCATTATCTAATAACGGCGGATGTGACAGCTGTTGTTGGATTATCCTGTTGCTTTTCTTCTGCGGCGGTAACGGAAACGGCTGCGGTTGTTTCTAAGGTTTGTCTGAACCGAAAAAGGAGAGGTCTGTCTGACTTCTCCTTTTTTTCTGATTTTTCTAAATTGTTTCCTTTTCTTCTCTTTCTTCTAACAGTCGTGCGATCTGCTCCTCCGTGACAGCTTTGACAACCTGTTCGTCTTTTTCTTCTCTTTTCTCCTGTTCCT
>CAKRJK010000204.1 GCA_934351705.1 uncultured Lachnospiraceae bacterium | reverse complement strand
CAGTACGGAAAAATCGTATTGACTCTGGACGGTGAAAAAGGAACGGATTCCCGGTATAAGATCAAGCTGAGCGTTAAAGACACCGGAGTCGGCATGAGCGAAAATGACAAAGAGAATATTTTTAAACGCTTTAAAAGAAGTACCAATCCAAAAAACGAAGGGGTATTCGGAGTCGGTATCGGGCTGGATATTACGATGAACCTGGTTCAGATGATGGGTGGAACCATTCAGGTTCAGAGCAAGCTGGATGAGGGCTCGATTTTTATTGCTACTTTTTATCAGGACATTGCGGACAGTGACGTCCTTTGGATCAAGGATATTACCAGAGATCAGGCAATCAACCACAGTGGCGAGTTGGATTTTATGAGCGAGATCCATGTGGAATTTCCGGGTGCCCATGTGCTGCTCGTGGATGATATGATGTCCAATTTGAAAGTGGAGCAAAGCCTCATGAATCTGTACAGCATTGAGCCGGAAATGGCTTTGAGCGGTGCGGAGGCAATACAAAAAGCGTCAAATTATAAATACGATTTAATTTTTATGGATCATCTGATGCCGGAAATGGACGGTGTCGAGACCTTACAAAATATCCGTCAGATAGAAAAATGCAAAGACATTCCGATTGTTGCGATTACGGCAAATGCGACCGTGTACACGACGGATTTTTATCATGAGAACGGATTTGACGGCTGTCTGACCAAGCCGTTACAGACAGAAGATTTATTGAAAATATTAAAGAAATATCTGTCTGCCAAGATTCGTAACAAGGAGACGGAGGAGGCAGAAGAAGAACTTCCGATCAAGGAGCTGCTGCCGGAGATTGACTGTGTTGTCGGAATCAGAAATATCGGCGGAAATCTTGAAAGTTATAATGAACTGCTCGGTGTTTACTATCATGAGATGGCACAGATTTTAGAAATTTTACCGGATCTGGCACAGGAAGATTTAATGCAGTTCAAAGTGAAAGTACACGGAATCAAGGGAAGCAGCAGAAATGTCGGTGCGACGGAGTTTGCAGACAAAGCACTTTTGATGGAGGAGCGTGCAAAGGCAGGCAAAAAAGAGGAAATCCTTGAAAATCTGGATGAATTTTTAAAGGAAATGGATGCCGTTATGACCAGAGTCAACACTTACCTGAAGGATGTAGGCGACGGAGTGGAACGGGACGGAGATTTCTTACCGGAATTGGAATTGACCGGTGTGTATAAGATTCTTACGGCACTGGAAGAATTTGATATGGATGTCGTGGAAGAAGAAATGAAAGAATTGTACCGCAACCGCTATACGGACGATACGGAGGAAGTGTTATCCGAATTGAAGAGATATGTGGAGGATCTGGATTACAAACACGCGATAGAAGTATTGGAAGAATATTTAAAAAGAATAGGATAGCAAAGGAGTGTTTTGCATGGAGGAGGCACAGAGTAAACCGGAAAATAAAGGATTGTCGGGTTCGACATTAAAAATAATCGCAATGGTCACAATGCTGATCGACCATATCGGAGCAAGCCTTCTTGAAAACGGGGTGATGCAGACGGTGGTTTCCGACAGTGTAATGGACGCACAGATTTCCTCTTTGAAATACTTTACGATGTGGTCAGCCGTTGATAAGGTTATGCGTGGAATCGGAAGGATTTCATTTCCGATTTTCTGCTTTTTGTTAATTGAGGGATTTGTACACACCCGGGATTGGAAAAAGTATGCAGGCAGAATGCTGTTGTTCGGAGTGGTTTCGGAGGTTCCGTTTGACCTGGCATTTTTTAAAGACGTATGGTATGTCCGGCATCAGAATGTGTTTTTTACCCTGTTTATCGGGATACTTGTGCTGGCGGGGATTCGTTACATCGAACAAAAAGACAACTTTTCCGTGCAGCTTAAGTGGCTGCTTGTGATTATAACGACGGCTCTCGGTATGACGGCGGCACAGCTGCTTCACACGGATTACGGTGCATTCGGGGTATTTGCGATTGTCGGTCTGTACCTTTTGCGGGGGAATAAGACGAGGCAGACCATATTCGGTTGTGTTGCGTTTTTGTGGGAGTGGACGGCACCGATTGCCTTTATTCCGATACATTTTTATAACGGAAAACGGGGAATAAGTTTGAAATATGTCTTTTATGTTTTTTATCCGGCACATCTGTTAATCTTAGGTTTGCTGACAAAATTCTGCTTTTGACATTGACAAAACAATTTCGTGTGCTAAAATGTGCTTAGTGTGAGAATGTTAAGAAAAGGAAGAAATTTGAATGAAAAGACAAGTATTATCTATTTTGGTAGAGAATACCGCCGGTGTGACAAGCCATATTTCCGGATTATTCAGCCGGAGAGGATATAATATCGACAGCTTTTCGTCCGGAGTTACGGCAGATCCGAGATTTACAAGAATTACCATTGTAGCCAGTGGTGATGAGTTGGTCTTAGAACAGATAGAGAAGCAGTTGGCAAAACTCGAAGATGTTTTGGACATCAAGAAGTTAGAGCCGGAGAACTCTGTCACAAGAGAGTTGATCATGGTAAAGATCCGGGCAAAGGACACCGACAGACAGGCAATTTTGAATGTCACAGAGATTTTCCACGGGAAGGTCGTAGATGTCACACATGACTCTATGGTGATCGAACTGACCGGAAAACAGGCAAAACTGGATTCGTTCCTTGATCTGTTGCAGGGCTATGAGATTTTGGAGCTTGCGAGAACGGGAATCACAGGACTGACCAGAGGTTGTGACGATGTTACTTATTTAGATTAGATTATATTTTAGGAGGAAATAAAAATGTCAGCAAAAATTTATTATCAGGAAGATTGTAACCTTTCCCTTTTGGACGGAAAGACCATTGCGGTAATCGGATACGGAAGTCAGGGACACGCACATGCTTTGAATGCAAAAGAGTCCGGATGTAACGTAATCATTGGTCTTTATGAGGGTTCTAAATCATGGGATAAAGCCGTAAAACAGGGATTTGAAGTATACACAGCAGCCGAAGCTGCTAAAAAAGCAGACATCATCATGATTTTGATCAACGATGAGAAACAGGCAGATATGTATAAAAAAGAGATTGAGCCGAACTTAGAGGCAGGCAATATGTTAATGTTCGCACATGGATTCAACATTCATTTCGGATGTATCGTACCTCCGAAGGATGTAGATGTTACCATGATCGCACCAAAAGGACCGGGACATACTGTAAGAAGCGAGTATCAGGAAGGCAAAGGAGTTCCTTGTCTGGTAGCTGTTGATCAGGATGCAACAGGAAAAGCATTAGACATTGCACTTGCATATGCTTTGGCAATCGGAGGAGCAAGAGCAGGAGTTCTTGAGACAACCTTCAGAACAGAGACAGAGACAGATTTATTCGGTGAGCAGGCAGTTCTTTGCGGTGGTGTTTGTGCATTGATGCAGGCAGGATTTGAGACACTTTGCGAGGCAGGCTATGATCCGAGAAATGCATATTTTGAGTGTATCCATGAGATGAAATTGATTGTAGATTTGATTTACCAGTCAGGCTTTGAAGGAATGAGATACTCTATCTCCAACACAGCAGAGTACGGTGATTATATCACAGGACCGAAGATTATCACAGAGGATACCAAGAAAGCAATGAAGAAGATTCTTTCCGATATTCAGGACGGTTCTTTTGCAAAAGAGTTCTTACTGGATATGTCCGAGGGTGGTCGTCAGGTTCACTTTAAGGCAATGAGAAAACTGGCTGCA
>CAKRJK010000203.1 GCA_934351705.1 uncultured Lachnospiraceae bacterium | reverse complement strand
GACGCAACCGATGCAGACTCGCCATCCGGGCTCGGCTGCATCTCTTCCGTACATCCTTGTACGGAAGTTGCTGTTTTAGAGGCGAAATTTAAGAACTTCTAAGTCCCTGCGCAATCCGCCGCAACCAGACCACAACCCCACCGCTCCTCAACAACACCAGCCCCAACGTATTCTTCCTTCGTAGCGTTGTGAAATAAGGGGAGGGAAAGCATGAGAGAATCTTCGTTGGTTAGCATTTCATTGGGGAGTGGAATATGATATAATGTGCGTAAGCAATGAGCAGTGCCACCGGATGAAAATAAAAAATGCTGTGCTTGCACAAAGTATTTTTTATTTTCATCCGGTGATAGGGCGAATGCCCGACAGTCAGGAAAATCGCAGATTTTTCTGACCTGCACTGCGGACACCCGAATCGAAAGTAACACAGAAACAATCACCAAAAAAGGAGACACAATGACGGAAAAATCAATCTATGATTTAAACCAGATTCAAAGATATATGATGCAGATGAGACCGGTCCTTAGCCGAGCCTCACTTTTTTCGGACGGAACAAAGGATTATCGCAATCCGCCCGAACCGAAGGAGAACGAAAAGGTTACGATTCGTTTCCGCACAAAACGAAATGACGTGGACATTGTATGGCTGTGTACGGCAGACAACAAATACCGCATGGAAAAGGTAGAAACAGCGGACGGTTTTGATTATTATGCGGTCGAGATTCAGTTGGGAACGGAACCGTTTTCTTACTATTTTAAAATGGCGTCAGGACTTTTGGAATGTTACTATGACCGATACGGAGCAAATGACAGACCGAGAGATGAATATTATTTTTGCATTGTTCCGGGATTTTCCACACCGGACTGGTGTAAGGGTGCGGTTATGTACCAGATTCTGGTGGATCGTTTTTATAACGGCGATCCGTCCAATGATGTTTTGACCGATGAATACTATTATGTAAACGGACCGACTAAGAAGATAGAGGATTGGGAGCATCTTCCGAACGGAATCAGCGTGAATGAGTTTTACGGCGGAGATCTCGAGGGTGTGCGTCAAAAACTGGATTATCTTCAGGATTTAGGCGTGGAGGTCATTTACTTCAATCCTCTGTTTGTGTCGCCTTCTAACCATAAATACGACTGTCAGGACTACGATTATATTGATCCTCATATTGCAAAAATTGTGGTAGACGAGGGAAATTTACTGCCGGAGGGCTGCCGGGAGAATGTACAGGCGGAGCGTTATATCAAGCGCGTGACGGATTATGAGAATCTTGAGGCGAGCAACCGCTTTTTTGCAAGATTTATCAAAGAAGTACATAAGAGAGGAATGAAAGTCATTTTAGACGGGGTATTTAACCACTGCGGCTCTTTTAATAAGTGGTTGGACCGCGAGAAAATTTATCAGGGCAGAGGCGGATATGCTACGGGAGCATACATCAGTGAGCAGAGTCCGTATGTCAGCTATTTCCGGTTTTATGATGATTCGTGGCCGGATAACGGAAATTATGAGGGATGGTGGAATTTTGACACGCTCCCGAAATTGAACTATACCGATTCGGCAAAACTCAAAGAATATATTTTAAAAGTAGGACAGAAATGGGTATCGGAGCCGTTTTGTGCGGACGGATGGCGATTGGACGTCGCAGCCGATCTTGGACACAGCCCGGAGGAAAATCATCAGTTTTGGACAGATTTCCGCAATGCGGTCAAGGAGGCGAATCCGCAGGCGGTCATTCTGGCGGAGCATTACGGAGATCCAAAGGCGTGGCTTGACGGAAAACAGTGGGATACCATTATGAACTACGATGCGTTTATGGAGCCGTTGACGTGGTTCTTGACAGGTATGGAAAAACACAGCGATGATTACCGGGGAGAGAATATCGGGAATATCGGTAATTTTGAGGGAGCAATGCTGCACCATATGACACGGTTCATGACACCGTCGTTACAGTGTGCCATGAATGAGTTGTCCAATCACGACCATTCAAGATTTTTGACCAGAACAAACCATAAGGTGGGAAGAGCCGAGGTGTTCGGACCGGAAGCGGCAGGTCAGGATACGAATAAAGGAATTATGAAGGAAGCGGTTGTATTCCAGATGACGTGGCCGGGTGCGCCGACGATTTATTACGGTGATGAAGCAGGACAGGTGGGCTTTACCGATCCCGATAACCGAAGAACCTACCCGTGGGGCAAAGAGGACATGGATTTGCTGGGATTTCACCGTGAAATGATAAGGATTCACAAAGAGAGTGAGGCATTCCGCACGGGTTCTGTCAAGTTTTTGTGCGGAGAATATAACTTCTCCAGCTATGCACGTTTTAATCGGGAAGACCAGTATGTCATTGTCCTGAATAATGACGGGATCAGCAGAACGGTGGAGATTGACGTCTGGCAGGCAAATATTCCGAAAAAATGTGAACTCAGACAGGAAATGTTTTCCTATGAAAACGGTTATTCTGTCAGTCCGGTCATCTATAATGTAGAAGGCGGTAAACTGAATCTTACTATGCCAAAATATTCGGCATTGGTGTTAAAAAGAATATGAAGAGAAAATGATTCCAAAGTGTTGTCCGGAAAGGCATTTATGTCGATAAATAAGACAGATAGAAAACGAAAACGGAAAAGTAAGTTTACGCAAATCGTAAGGAAGAGACAACATGAGAGTGGATCAGAATAAATTAACGGAAGATACCAGATTTCTTGCACAGCAGACAAAAGACGCCAATAAAAAGACGGAAGACAGCAAAAAGCAGGTAGAAGACGGTGCGTTGTATGCGGGCAATATGAACCTGTGTAATGACACAGTCGAGCAAAAGAGAAAGGCAGCACAGGCACAGGCAATGAAGCTGATGGAGGATGTATTCGGAAGAGATCAGGACATTGACCGTGATTTGGAGGAGAGAGGCGAGCATATTGAAGATCTCCGCAAAGAGTGGGGAGAAAACAATGCCGTCTTACAGGATATTGCCAAAGAAAGAGAAAACCTCAAAGCAGAGTACGGTATTGAGGATGAAAACACGCAGCTGGACGAGGAACAGCAAAAAGAGTATCAACAGCAGATGGCAGAGCTTGCAGCACGCGAGCAGGAGTATCAGTCAAAAGCAAATGAAAATATGAAGGATATTATCAATGAGAACTACGCTATCAGAGATATAAAAACAGAGCGTCTGAAAAGTCATGATATGGTTGATGCGGGAAAACAGGCAGATGACATTATGGCGGCGGCAAGCCAGGAGATTCAGGGAATGCTGATACAGGATGTCAAAGATAATATTGATGAGAAGATAGAGGAGACAAAAGACAAAGCGGAAGAAGCCGAGAAGAAGAAAGAAGAGATGGAAGCACGTCTTGAAAAAGCAAAACAGGAGCGAAAAGAAGACGAGAAAATGTACGAGCTGGGAAGCGAGTTGAATGATGTCAGAGTGACACAGCAGCAGAACAGCATAAAGGATGTGCAGAAATCCGTAGACCAGATCGTAGGCGAGATGATGCTGACCAGAGACGATATGAAAGGGGCGGCGGTGGATAAGACCGTATAAAAGTTTTTGCGTGAAAAATTAAGAATATTTCTTGCATAGAAAAGTAGCTTATGATATAATAACTCATTGTCAGGGCGAAGTTCTCTGACGATGATATGGATGGATTCCCGAGTGGCCAAAGGGGACAGACTGTAAATCTGCTGCATATTGCTTCGGTGGTTCGAATCCACCTCCATCCAT
>CAKRJK010000202.1 GCA_934351705.1 uncultured Lachnospiraceae bacterium | reverse complement strand
GCTGTACCTACAAGAGCAAAGAACTCTATCGCAAACTTCAAATTAAGAGAAGGAATGCCAATCGGATGTAAAGTTACATTACGTGGCGAGAAAATGTATGAGTTTGCAGATCGTTTAATCAATCTTGCATTACCTCGTGTACGTGACTTTAGAGGTGTAAATCCTAACGCATTTGACGGAAGAGGTAACTATGCACTTGGAATCAAAGAGCAGTTAATTTTCCCGGAGATTGAGTACGACAAAGTAGACAAAGTAAGAGGTATGGACGTTATCTTTGTTACAACTGCAAAGACAGACGAAGAAGCACGTGAATTATTGACTTTGTTTAATATGCCATTTGCAAAATAATACAGGAGGGAATTTTTAATGGCTAAGAAATCAATGAAAGTAAAACAGCAGCGTAAACAGAAATTCTCTACAAGAGAATACAGCCGTTGCAGAATTTGTGGTCGTCCACATGCATATTTGAGAAAATACGGAATCTGCAGAGTATGTTTCCGTGAATTAGCATACAAAGGACAGATCCCGGGAGTTAAAAAAGCGAGCTGGTAGCCCGAAAGCAACTTAGTGAGTGCAAGCCGCAGGCACAGCACGAACTTAGTGCGAGGGCGTTCCGTGAGATTAGCGAAGCCGAGCCGCAGGCGAAAGCTGAGTTTAGCGAACGGAACTTCCTTACCCAAGGAAATCCATAAAGCCTAAACAAAATTACAGGAGGAAACATAATCATGACAATGAGTGATCCAATCGCAGATATGCTTACAAGAATCCGTAATGCAAATACTGCGAAACATGATACAGTTGATGTTCCGGCGTCTAAAATGAAATTATCTATTGCAAAAATTCTCTTAGATGAAGGTTATATCTCAGGATATGACGTTGTAGAAGACGGAGCATTTAAGACAATCCACATCACATTGAAATATGGTGCTGATAAGAATGAAAAAATCATTACAGGTATCAAGAGAATCTCTAAACCGGGACTTCGTGTATATGCCGGAAAAGATGATATTCCAAAGGTACTCGGTGGATTAGGTGTTGCAATTCTTTCCACAAACCAGGGAGTTGTAACAGATAAAGAAGCAAGAAAACTTCAGGTTGGCGGAGAAGTTTTGGCATTTGTTTGGTAGCCCGAAAGCAGCTTAATGAAGTCGAACCGAAGGCGAAGGCGGAATTTAGTGCGGGGGCGTTCCGTGAGCTTAGCGAACGGAACTTCCTTATGAAAGCCATGATGATATAGTATTAACCCGCCCCTTAACCGGGGCAGATTCAAACAAAATTATAGGAGGTACGGGCATGTCACGTATAGGAAGAATGCCAATCGCAGTACCGGCAGGCGTAACTGTTGATATTGCAGAAAATAATCATGTGACTGTAAAAGGTCCAAAGGGAACTCTTGAGAGAACACTCCCTTCAGAAATGGAAATCAAAAAAGAGGGCGATGAGATCATCGTAACCAGACCGAATGATTTAAAGAAAATGAAATCATTACACGGTTTGACAAGAACTCTGATCAACAACATGGTAATCGGTGTTACAGACGGTTATTCAAAAGAGTTGGAAGTAAACGGTGTAGGTTACAGAGCTCAGAAGTCCGGTAAAGTATTAACTTTACACTTAGGATTTTCACATCCGGTAGAGATGGAGGATCCGGAAGGATTAGAATCTAAAGTAGATGGTAACAAAATCACCATTTCAGGTATCGATAAAGAAAAAGTTGGCCAATACGCAGCTGAAATCAGAGATAAGAGAAGACCTGAACCATACAAAGGAAAAGGTATTAAATATGCTGATGAAGTTATTAGACGTAAAGTTGGTAAGACTGGTAAGAAATAATTAAAGGAGTGACGAAAAATGGTTAATAAAAAATCTAGAGCATTGGTTCGTGAGAAAAAACACAGAAGAATGCGTAATCATATTTCTGGAACAGCAGAGAGACCACGTTTAGCTGTATTCAGAAGCAATAATCATATGTATGCTCAAATTATTGACGATACAGTTGGAAATACACTCGTTTCTGCATCTACACTTGACAAAGACGTAAAAGCTGAATTAGAAAAGACTAATAACGTTGATGCAGCAGCATATCTTGGAACAGTCGTTGCAAAGAAGGCATTAGATAAAGGTATTACCACTGTTGTCTTTGATAGAGGCGGTTTTATATATGAAGGTAAAGTGAAAGCTTTAGCAGATGCAGCTCGTGAAGCTGGATTAGAATTCTAGGAGGACATAACATGAAACGTGAAATCATTGATGCTAGTCAATTTGAATTAACGGAAAAAGTGGTATCAATTAAACGTGTTACAAAGGTTGTTAAAGGTGGACGTAACTTCCGCTTCACAGCTTTGGTTGTTGTCGGCGACGGCAATGGACATGTAGGTGCAGGTTTAGGTAAAGCAGCCGAAATTCCTGAAGCGATCCGCAAAGGAAAAGAAGATGCAATGAAGAAACTGATTACCGTTAAATTAGATGAGAATAACAGTATTACACATGATATTACCGGAAAACATACCGGTGCATCTGTATTACTGAAGAAAGCTCCGGAAGGTACCGGTGTTATCGCTGGCGGTCCTGCACGTAACGTATGTGAGTTAGCAGGAATCAAAAATATCCGTACAAAATCATTAGGATCAAACAATAAGCAGAATGTAGTACTTGCTACAATCAATGCTTTAAGCCAGTTGAAATCCCCGGAAGAGGTTGCAAGACTTCGCGGAAAATCTGTAGAAGAGATTCTCGGTTAAGGGAGGAAATAAAAAATGGCAGATAAAGTAAGAATTACACTCGTGAAATCAACCATTGGTGCAGTACCGAAAAACAAAAAAACAGTAGAAGCTTTGGGACTTCACAAAATCGGACAGTCCAAAGAATTTCCAAACAACAAAGCTACTCAGGGTATGATTCAGAGAGTTAGACATTTAATCAAAGTAGAAGAAATCTAAACAAACAGATAGGAGGTGTCATGATGGACTTATCAAACTTAACGCCTGCAGCAGGTTCTAAGCACAGTGATAATTTCAGAAGAGGACGTGGACACGGTTCAGGAAATGGTAAGACAGCCGGTAAGGGACATAAAGGTCAGAAAGCTCGTTCAGGAGCACCAAGACCGGGCTTTGAAGGTGGTCAGATGCCATTATACAGAAGATTACCAAAGAGAGGATTTACGAATCGCAACAGCAAAGAGATCGTAGGAATCAATCTTTCTGCTTTGGAAGTTTTCGACAATGATGCAGTTGTTTCTGTAGAGACATTAATCGAGAAAGGAATCGTAAAAAACCCAAGAGATGGCGTGAAGATTCTTGGAAACGGTACACTTACTAAGAAGCTTACAGTTCAAGCAAATGCATTCAGCGCAAGCGCAAAAGAAAAAATTGAGGCTCTTGGTGGAAAAGCAGAGGTGATTTAATGCTAAAGACACTTCGCAATGCTTTTAAGATTGAAGATATCAGAAAACGTATTATTTATACATTTTTAATGCTTATCGTGATCAGAATAGGCTCACAGTTGCCTGTTCCGGGTGTAAACAGTCAGGTATTTGCGAACTGGTTTGCAAGTCAGGGAAGTGATGCATTCAGCTTCCTTGATGCAATCACAGGCGGATCTTTTTATCAGATGTCTGTTTTTGCACTAAATATTACACCATACATCACATCTTCCATTATCATTCAGCTTCTTACAATTGCAATTCCGAAATTAGAGGAAATGCAAAAAGACGGTGAAGAAGGAAGAAAGAAGATGACAAAGATTACCCGTTATCTTACGGTTGCTTTAGCACTCATTGAGGG
>CAKRJK010000201.1 GCA_934351705.1 uncultured Lachnospiraceae bacterium | reverse complement strand
CATTTGCGGAGAGCTATGAATTAATTGCGGAATTCTGCCGGATTCTGGCGTACCGTCAGAGAGTGCAGATCCATAACCCCGTAGATACATTCGTACTCGTCGGTAAGTTCTACCCAGTTTTTCAGTGCTCCCAGATAATTACCCAGTGTCAGCGTTCCTGTCGCCTGCATTCCGCTGTAAAGTACCTTCTTGTCATTTAACATTTCTTTTCCCCTTTTCTTCGCTTGTTTTTGATAAATTCTATTACTGCGGGCAGTTTCTTTTTCAATACTTCCCGTCGAATATATTCGTATGTTTTTTCTTCGCCCTGCTCGGCAAGCATGGTCAGTAATTTTTCCAAAAGTGCCTGCGTGTTCGGGTGAAGAATATATTTTGGTTTTCCGTGTTCGTAATATGCCAGCGGACTTCTGTCCGTATATGCCTCTTTTTGATAGTTTTTGCAGGCAGAAACGCGGTCAATGTACATCTCTACCACATATTTTATCGGCATTTCCATACCGCAGATTCCCTCGTCCGGGTTTGGACTGTAATCAATCCAGTACTCCATATGATGTTTGTTCCTGCCCTTATGGTGCAGCCATGCGGAGGAATATCCCTTTTCTTTCCTCTCCGCATTGTTCGGACTCTTGTTTCCCTGATAATATTTGCAGCCCACCAGAAATTCTACCGGACTGTATTTACTCCAGTCGTGCATGATGCCCTGACGGTACAAACCGACTTTAAAGCATCCCTCCCGCACCAATCTTTTATGATTGATAATGGTTTCCCAATGTTTCTTAATCTCCATATCACTTACCTGCCTTGTAATATACAAATTGTCTGTCCGAATGCCTCATAAGAATTCTTAAACAGACGCTTTGGCTCTTTTAAAAACGGCTGTTCTTCCTCGGTCGTCATGATCAGATACCAATGTTTCCCTTTTGGTAATTTCGGCAATGCAAAATTCTGCATTCCCATGTAAAAATTATATCCTATATAAAGAAATGTGTCCGCTTCTTTTGGCGGTTCGTCCTGTGCATAGTTCTCTGTATACATCATTCCGACAGCTCTCGTAGTTCCCCGGATATCGGAAATCCAAGCCTCCGCTCCGTGATACGACAAGTCTGGGTATCCGAGTTTTTTGTAATCACTCATTTGGAACGGTTCTTTGCTTGATAGAATCGGATGATTCTTTCGGAATGAAATCATTTCTTTTACAAATGCACGCAGATTTTCCTGTTCTTTTCCTTTTCGCCAGTTCACCCAGCCGATGCGGTTGTCCTGACAGTAGGCATTGTTATTGCCCTCCTGGGAATTTGCCGCCTCATCGCCGTTCCACAAAAGCGGAATGCCCTTGGCGAGATAAAGTGTTGCCAGTGCATTGCGTATCTGTTTTTGTCTGATCTTACAGACAAATCCTTTTCTGCTCCTGCCCTCCACTCCGTAATTGGAGCTGAAATTCCAGTTGTTTCCGTCCAGATTCTCTTCTCCGTTCTCACTGTTATGTTTTTCGTTGTAGGAAAATACATCCGCGAGCGTAAATGTATTATTGTTGCTGATGTAATTGACAAAATGTCGTGATTTTTGCTGCTTCTTGATCTGCGCGAGAAATTCTGCCATATCTCCGCCCAGGTGATTTAACATCTTACGTGCCGGATAGAGAAAATCCTCATTGTACAGATAAAGGTTCTCATATTGCTCCCGATTCGTGATTTCACTCGGAAAGCTCTCGTAAAAAATCTTGGTCCTGCTCAGATACGGGTCCTGCACAATCGCCCCCATCGGAAGATCCGCTCCCAGGAGTTTGAATCCGTCAACATGATACTCTTTGATCCAGAACCGCAGGATCTCAATAATTAAATTATGATTTATTTTATTATCAAAATGCATCTCCATGATAAACTCCATGTGATGACGATGCATCTTTCGAATCAGTTCTTTTAACTCTTTTTCCGGCTCGTTTGTATAGGCATAAGAGGCTTTTACCGCAAAATAATCACTCGGTGCATAGCCCCAGTAATTAAGCTTGTCCTCTTTCATCCACTCTTCAAACTCATAAACCGGCATGAACTCTACGGAGGTGATACCCAGATCACACAATTCTTCCAGATGTTCGCTGACTGCCGCAAAAGTTCCCTTTTTTCTTCCCTGCCGCTCCATTGTAAAGCCTCTGACATGAAGTTTGTAAAGAATCATCTGTTCCGGTGCAATCTCCGGCAAAACATCTCCCTGCCAGTCAAATTCTTCGTCCGCAAAGCCGCTCAGTAACACTTCGTCCTGCAAATTGCGTTTTTTGTCCGCCCATACTTCCCGTCCGATCACTTTGACTCCGTACGGATCACGCACCCGTTTGCTGTCAATCTCGTAGCAATAGTCGTAATCTTTTGTCGCAAGATTTGAAATCCGCACCGATCTTACCGAACCGATACAATATTCTTTTGGTACGCTGACTTTGTGTCTGAGTTCTTTTGTATTTTTTTCAAACAACAAAATAGCACACGCAGTTTCCCGTGGGCATTGGAAAGTAAAGATTACGTCATTTCCGCATTTTGTGATTCCCATTTTTTCGTAATTTCCTGCTTGTACTATGATTTCCATGTTTTGTCCGCCTTTACTTTTAGTCTGTATTATTATATCTTTTTTCGTCAGATTTGTATACACCCTTATAAAATTTCTTGACTTTTATTCTGCATGTTTTAAAATACTCTTAGAAGAAAAAATGAGTGAGGTACGGAATGCACACAGTAGAAACAAAAGATTTAAAACCGGGAATGGTGACTGCGGAAAAAGTTTTTTCCAAATACGGACAATTGATCGTGGATAAGAATGTTTCTTTGACCAACCAGATGATTGTTCACATGGGATTTTACAATATTCCTTCTGCGAAAATCATAGACGGACAGCTTCCGCCTGCAGCAATCGAGAATATTGCCATGACGGAATCCGCAACATTAACCTATTCCGACCATGTCAAAAGCACACAGGATTTCAAAAAATTTAAAGACGATTATTCAAAGAAGATTACTTTTATTAAATCTTCTTTAAATAAAATAATGGACTATACCGATCCGGTTGACCAGGCGGAGCTCCTTTCATCCTCCATCAGTCTGTTTGACAAGCAGTCCACTACGATTTCGATGTTTGACAAGCTGCACAATATGCGGCAGATCGACGATTCGACGTATGCACACAGCTTAAATGTAAGTATCATCGCAAGAATGTTCGGTATGTGGCTGGAATATTCGGACTCCGAGCTGGATGTCCTTACCCTTGCCGGTCTGATGCACGACATTGGAAAATGCAAGATTCCGAATGAAATTTTACAGAAAAAAGGCGCTTTAACAGACGATGAGTACCGTATTATCAAACAGCATCCCCGTCTCGGCTACGATATTTTAAAGAATATTCCGATGGACCCGCGTATCAAAAATGCCGCTTTGATGCATCACGAACGTTGCGACGGAACAGGTTATCCGTTTGGCTTGTCCGGGGATAAGATTGATGATGTTGCCGGTATCATTGCGATTGCGGATGTATATGACGCAATGACATCCAACCGCAGTTATCGCCAGGGACTCTGTCCATTTGAAGTGATCGCCTGTTTTGAACTGGAAGGCTTAAACCGCTACAAACCGCAGTTTATCCTGTGTTTCTTAGAACATATTGCAAATACTTATATGAATAACGATGTTCTTTTGAGCAACGGACAAACCGGAAAAATCGTGATGATGACCAACCGGCTGACGCGTCCTGTAATTCAGATGGACAACCACGATTTTATTGACTTGAACGACCGTCCTGATTTGTAT
>CAKRJK010000200.1 GCA_934351705.1 uncultured Lachnospiraceae bacterium | reverse complement strand
GTACTGGTAATGTTCGGTAAAAAACCGCTCGTCAAAAAGATTGGTGAGATTATTATCGGTTTCGGAGCATTATTCATGGGAATTGATTTGATGAAACAGGCTATGACCGGATTAAAGGAACATGAGGAAGTATTGAGAGTCCTCGGCAGCATGACAAATCCGTTGGCGGCAATCTTATTCGGTGTGGTCATTACGGTACTGGTGCAGAGTTCCTCCGTTACCGTTAGTATTTTGCTGATCATGGCAAGCCAGGGACTCATCGGACTTCCAGTCTGTTTTTATGTGATCTTGGGATGTAATATCGGTTCTTGTACACCGGCAGTTCTTGCAAGTTTACATACGAACAAGGATGCAAAAGCAGCCGCTATGATACATTTACTCTTTAATGTGTTCGGTATGATCATTATCGGAACGATCCTGGCATTTGCAATGGATCCGTTTGAACATTTTATTTTAAAGATTTCAGGAGCCAATGTGGGACGTTGCGTAGCCAATGCGGATACCATCTACAAAACATTCCAGACATTGATCTTCCTGCCGTTCTCAAATCAGTTTATCTCATTGAGTAAAAAGCTGGTCAAGGGAGAAGAGGAGCCGACCGGAGAATTTCAGCTGGCTTATATCAACAAGACTTCTTTTGCGCCGAACATGGCAGTTGTTGAGGCAACACAGGAAATCGAGCGTATGGGAACAATGGCAAAAGGCAATCTCAAACGTGCGATCAAAGCCTTTTTTGAAGGTGACGTATCAAAAGCGGATAAGGTATACAAGACGGAAAAAGACATTGATTTTCTCTGCAAGGAGATTACAGACTATCTTGTGATGGCGAACAAATATGAGCTGCCGATGGGAGACAGAGAACGTATCGGCGGATTGTTCCATGTGGTAAGTGATATTGAGCGTATCGGTGACCATGCGGAAAATATTATCGAAGAAGCTCTGGCAATGAATGAAGAAGGACTTACCTTTACGAAAAAAGGAACAAAAGAAATCCTTGAGATGTACGGAAAGGTAGAAATGATTCTGGACAAATCCATCGAGATGTTTGCGACAATGGATGAGAAAAACTTAGAGGAGATCATTGCTCTGGAGAATGAGATTGATAAAATGGAACGTGATCTGCAGGACAGCCATGTAAAGAGAATGTCAAAAGGAAAATGTACGCCGCAGGCAGGTATTGTATTCACCGATATGGTGACCGGCTTAGAGCGTGTGGCAGACCATGCGACAAACATTGCTTTTTCCATTCTGGACAGTGATCCGGAAAAAGACAGCGAATAATTATTACGAAAATGTTACATATTTATGTTGACAATGTAAAAAAATATTGATATACTTGAAAAAAATAAAATAACAGTAGAGTCTGGTTCTGCTGTTATTTTTATATGAAAGAAAGTATAGTGGGGAATTCATTTTTTAATAACATTTAAAATCATAATTGTATTATTGGAGGGAATCATGGAGCATATGTCTGGAAAAACGGTAGAAATTACAAAAATATTAAAAGAAAAAATTACAAAAAATAATCTATATCGTGCTGCGGCAATCGGTGTGATGGGAGCAGTTTTATTTACAAGCTGCTATGTCGGCGGACAGCAGGCAGATGCAAAAGAAATTACACAGGTTACGGCAAACACCTCTGCGGGTGCAAGTGCGATGATTACTACCTCGTTTGGCGTGGCAACAGATACGCCGGGCGTTTCCGAGACAGACGTTGTGGTTACCGCAACCGGAGAACAGGCAGATAATACAGTTTACGGATACACAAATCTCGGTATTGCACAGGCAGACGGTACATTGAATATCAGAGAGAATCCGGCGACGGATGCAGCGGTTGTAGGAAAGATGCCGGAGCATGCGGCAGGCGAGATTTTAGAGACAGTAGACGGCTGGTATAAAATCCAGTCAGGAAAAGTAACAGGCTATGTCAGCGCGGATTACTTTGTAACAGGGGAAGCGGCTGTTGCATTGGCAGAGGAAGTAAAACAGACAGTTGCAACCGTTACGACAACAACCTTAAATGTAAGAGAGCAGCCGACCACCGAGTGCGGCGTGGTAGCACAGATGCCAAACGGAGAAGAATTAGAGGTTCTGGAAGATTTGGGCGACTGGGTAAAAGTAGATGTGGACAGCTCCGAGGGCTATGTCAGCAAAGAATTTGTTGAGATTTCCGTGCAGCTTCCAAAAGCGATGACAATGACAGAAGTACGTTACGGACAAGGTGTTTCCGACGCGCGTGTTTCCGTAGTATCCTATGCAACACAGTTTGTCGGCAACCCGTATGTATGGGGAGGAACCAGTCTGACAAAAGGAGCGGATTGTTCCGGATTTACCATGTCCGTCATGGCAAAATACGGCGTATCCCTGCCTCATTCCTCCAAAGCACAGGCAAATTGCGGAAAGAGAGTCAGTGCATCGGAAGCAAAACCGGGTGACTTATTCTTCTACGGAAGCGGCAAGAGCATCAACCATGTTGCAATTTATATCGGAAACGGACAGATTGTACACGCAAGCAACAAAAAGACGGGAATCAAGATTTCCAATGCCTTTTATCGTTCCCCGATCTGTGTGACAAGAGTACTGCCGGAGTAGGAATTCTGTGGGAAGATTTTTTTGAGAAAAACGGTTTACAATAAAACACACCTATGTTATAATTTTCGAGTATAAAAACGAGCCCATATTCGGTAGATGGACACTCCGACCTTTTACTGAGTATCATACGAAGTCTGGGCGATTATCAAATAAGGAGGATGCTAACATGATAGCAAAGGAAAAGAAACAGGCAATTATTGCAGAGTATGGAAGAGGAGCAAACGACACCGGTTCACCGGAGGTTCAGGTAGCAATCTTAACTGCAAGAATCAATGAGTTGACAGAGCATTTAAAACAGAATCCAAAGGATCATCATTCCAGAAGAGGTCTGTTAAAAATGGTAGGTCAGAGACGTGGATTATTAGATTACTTAAAGAAAGTTGATATCGAGAGATATCGTTCCTTAATCGAGCGTTTAGGAATCAGAAAGTAATTGAATTTTATAAAATAGAGCGGGGATTCTCCGCTCTATTTTCACGAGTAACAAAGACAGAAGAAGTCACGAGACCACTGAAAAATATATCAAAAAGGTGTCTTTTTCAGTAGTTTCGTATCTTCTGTCATAATTAAGAGCACAAAGCTCGCACAGATAAGGAGATAAGACATGGCAACAGCAGCAAAAACATTTCGTATGGAACTTGCCGGAAGAACTTTGTCCGTAGAAGTTGGCAAAGTGGCAAAACAGGCAAACGGTGCAGCATTTATCCAGTACGGAGAGACCACAGTACTCTCTACGGCAACTGCATCCGACAAACCGAGAGAGGGAATTGATTTCTTCCCACTCAGTGTAGAATTTGAAGAAAAATTATATTCCGTAGGTAAGATTCCGGGCGGATTTAACAAAAGAGAGGGAAAAGCATCCGAGAATGCAATCTTAACCTCCCGTGTAATCGACAGACCGATGCGTCCGTTATTCCCGAAAGATTACAGAAATGACGTAACATTAAATAATATGGTTATGAGCGTTGATCCTGAATGCAGACCTGAGATTGTAGGTATGTTAGGTGCGGCAATCGCAACCTGTATTTCCGATATTCCGTTTGACGGTCCTTGCGCAATGACACAGGTGGGAATGATCGACGGAGAATTTGTAATCAACCCATCCCAGTTACAGTGGAAAGAGGGAGATTTGAACTTAACCGTTGCTTCTACCAGAGAAAAAGTCATCATGATCGAAGCAGGTGCAAACGAGATTCCGGA
>CAKRJK010000199.1 GCA_934351705.1 uncultured Lachnospiraceae bacterium | reverse complement strand
GTTCTGACTCGCTGTTTGCTTCCTGCTTGTAATAGGTATCCAGCAGTTCCAGCTGACTGATTCCGGCGCCGATCATCTGTCCGTTATCCGAAATGGTAGCACCTCCCGACGGAAGAATGCTAAAACTGCTCTGCAGGGAAGTAACGATCATCTCAAACTTCTCCGCATTTACCGTTGACATTGAGAATAGCAACACAAAAAAGCACAGTAACAAATTCATCAAGTCCGCAAACGTATTCATCCAAGGTGCATTGCCACCGCTTGGCGGTTCTTCCCGCCTCTTCTTTGCCACTACTCTTCACCTCCGCCTCCGGCTTCAGGAGAGAAATCTCCTCTGACAGTCGGTGATAGGAATGATTTCAGCTTCTCTTCTATAACACGTGGGTTCTCACCTGCCTGGATTGACAGAAGTCCCTCCACTGTTATTTCCTTAATCATAATCTCATTTGCATTGAGTGTTTTTAGTTTCTCTGCCGTCGGTGAACAAAGCCAATTTGCGATTAGAGAACCGTACAGTGTCGTGATCAATGCTGTTGCCATAGACGGTCCGATAGTTGACGGATCTTCCATATCGTATAACATATTAACAAGACCGATCAATGTACCGATCATTCCCCAAGCAGGTCCGAGTTCGCCCCACTTTTCCCAGAATCCGATTACTGACTTGTGTCGGTCTTCCACACATACTAAATCCGTCTCTAATATTCCTCTTACCAGCTCCGGATCGGTACCGTCGACAACCAGCATAATTCCCTTTTTCAAAAAAGGATCTTCGATGTCGCTTGCCGCTTCCTCCAACGCCAGTAAACCTTCTTTTCTTGCTATATTGGACAAATCAATGATTGTACGGATTACCTTCCCTACATCCGAGTCATCCGTCTTAAAAATTAATCTGATTCCTTTTAATCCGTTCAAAAAATCAGAAATGCTGTTCGCCATCAACACGCCGGCTAATGAGCCACCAATCGTAATTGCTATGGACGGAAGATCATAAAAGTGTCCGATTGTCTGTATACCACCACTCGTAGCAATACCGACAACGCACATAACCATTCCCAGAATCAGACCGGCTAAAGATGCTATATCCAATGTATCCACCTACCTATTCAATATCATACTACTACTTATAAAATCTCTATACACATCTTACTAGATTTTTCGTTTCTTGTCTATGCTATTTGAGATAATTTTTGTTGAATTTTGTAAAGTTTTTGCTAAGAACTGCTAATATGCCGTGTTTTCTTTTCCGAAAATTTTCTGTGCATTCTTACACAAGATATAGGGGAGAGGCGAAATGCCTCTCCCCTATATATCTTTATCGTTTTCTGTCTAATTAACGTTTCAGATTGATCAACTCTTCGAGCAATGTGTCGGAAGTTGTAATAATTCTTGAATTTGCCTGGAAACCTCTCTGGGTTGTGATCATATCCGTAAACTCTGTGGATAAATCTACATTGGACATCTCCAGTGTTCCGGTGGAAATACTTCCTCCGTTTGCGGTAATATCAACACCGATTCCGTCAAACTCGCCGGAGTTCAATGTTTCCATGTAACAGTTATCTCCCACTTTTTCAAGTCCCATTGCGTTTGCAAACTGTGCAACTGCAATCTGACCTAACAATACGGTATTACCGTTGTCATAGGAGCCATAAATCTTACCGTTCGTATCTGCAAACAGACCGATCATATCTCCTAATTTCTTACCTTTTCCGGTCATCCCGTCCAGATCACCGGATTTTGTTCCCATTGTGGAAACTCCTCCGTTGTCAAACCATTTGGTCTGTGAAAAATCAATGTCGATATTCTCAAACTGTCCGCCCAAAGCGTCTTTTAAATTTAAGAATACATTATCCTGTCCCGCTGCACCTATAAAATCAAACACACCGGAATCTTTGTTGAATTTGAGGTTATAGCTGGTTGTTGACACATCCGCTGTCACAACACCGTTTGTTACCGTAATATTCTGTGCATACTGTGAAATTCCGAATGCTTCTGCCATTGTCTTCGCATCGCCGCCTGTCGGTGTGTAGGTTCCGGCTGCCGCATCAAAACTTACCTCTACAAGTGAGTTGCTTGCTGCATCGTACTGATAAAGTTTTGCGTTGTTCTCATAGACATTGTTTGCGGCATCGCTGACAGACCATCCTGCTCTCGGTGAAAATGTCTTGTTGCTGGATTGCTGTGCTCCGAAAATGTCTGCGAGATAGGCCGGATCGTAAGTTCCGCTCACCTCGTCATATTTTGTCTGATCTAAGATGGATTTGTTGTTGGAATCCAAAATATCGCTCAACTCTACGGTATATTCTCCGTTATCTCTGTCTGCTTCTTTTACTGCAAATTTTGCTGTGTAGGAATATCCCAATGCGTCAAAGAAGTTCAAGCTCATCGTATATCCTTTTTCGCTTGTAACGTCTGTACTGTTTTTATCCAAAACCCCTGCACATACACCATTTTTCGTTGCCTCCGGTGCAGATGTCATATTTGCATCACTCTTGATACGAAGAGCGGATACAGTATCTTTCTTGATCTCTCCGGTAGTCGGATCTACCTGCCATCCCATGACGTTATATCCTGTGGATGCCATACACAGGTTACCTGCTCCGTCGATATAGAAAGAACCTGCTCTGGTAAACTGGTTACCGGAACCGTTGCTTACGATAAAGAAGCTGGTTGCAGAACTGGTATCGTTAATCTTTAAATCGAATGCTCCGCCTGTTGTCTGGGAAGCACCTGTTCCTGTGATATTTACCGAAGTAGAACCTGTGGTAACACCCAAACCAATCTGTTTCGGGTTGATACCGCCGGTACCTGTCAATTCGTTTGGTCCAGATGCACCTGATGTTGTCTGGTACATGATCTCACTAAAAGTTACTGTGGAAGATTTGAATGCTACGGTATTTACGTTTGCGATGTTGTTACCGATAACATCCATCTTGGTCTGGTGTGTTTTTAATCCTGCTACACCAGAATACAATGCTCTCATCATAATGAATGACCTCCTTAGCGGTCCGTAATCTGTCTTTTCTGTCAGTCAAAGACATTCGCTTCCTTAAAAGGTCCGGCTAAATTATTACGGCTCCGTCAATATTTGTAAAAATGTTGTCTGCAGCTTCACTCTGGTCAATCGCCGTCACCACCGTTTTGTTTGGTACATTGACGATAAACGCTAATGAATCCACAATTACTAAAGACTCGTTAATTCCTTTTTCACTTGCCCTTTGAACTCCTGATTCCAACCGGATATTCTGTTCATCCGTTAAATTGATATTCCGGTTCTGTAAACGCATTGCTGCGTGCTTTGAAAATTTTAATTCCGGAGTGTTTGCAATTCCTTGCTTCTGCCTTAAAATTTCTTCAAAAGATATATCGGAACTTTTCTTCGGATAGTTAATACTTTTTTGGTTTAAATACTGGTCAGAAATCTGTTCAATGGACGTAAACTGTTGTCCGATCCGATTCATCTGTCCATCTCCTTACTCCGATGCTTCCCCTGTCTCTTCTCCCGGCTGTGTTCCCGCCTGTTTTTTCAACTCTTCCATTCTTGTCTCTAACTCTAAGAAACGGTTGATGGTGTCTTTTGAGATAAAGTTTTTCTGGTATGCCGTCATCTGGTCGTATCCTTTGCGAAGCTCTGTGATTTTTGCCTCATCGGAAAGTGTCAGCATATCAACATTCGGCAATGCCTGAACTTCCTGTGTGAATGCGTGTCCGAGTAATGATGCTGTGTAGTATGCGTCGTCTACCACTTCGTCCAAATCCTCAATATCATATAAGGAGTCATTGATAGAAAGATAT
>CAKRJK010000198.1 GCA_934351705.1 uncultured Lachnospiraceae bacterium | reverse complement strand
GTGGACCGCGTCATCGTTGCCGGCGGCGATGTTGACACGTTTGATCAGGCGATCCGTATGTTAAAACCGGGCGGTGTCATCGGCAATGTGAATTATCTCGGTTCCGGTGACTACGTGAAAATTCCACGTATCGAATGGGGCTGCGGCATGGGACATAAGACGATCCGCGGCGGTCTGATGCCGGGTGGACGTCTGCGTATGGAAAAACTTGCATCGCTTATGGAAACGGGACGTCTGGATACCTCAAAACTTTTAACTCACAGATTTCAAGGTTTTGAACATATGGAAGAAGCCCTGATGCTGATGAAAGATAAACCGTCAGATTTGATCAAGCCTGTTGTGACTCTGTAAGATTCCTGTTCGCACGCAGTATGCACGAAACCAAAAACTATGCATATTTTTAAAGTAAACAATAAATAGGAGAACCACAATGGGTAATTGTAATAAAAACTATATGAAACAACGTGAATGTAATGAACAATACGATATGTCTTCAAATCCGCAGTATGCATTGGCAATGGCATATGTACCGTGGCAGCATTTTAACCATGTGTATGAGCCGGATCGTGCATTGCAGGTGGGAACGATTTTCCCGGAACTGAATAAACCGTTTTACGGAAGAAAGGGGATGCGTGCATGATGAATCAACAGATGAATCAAAAACAGCTGATGCAGTGGATTAATATGGTAAGTTTTGCCGTAAATGATATTATCCTGTATCTGGATACCCACCCTGACGATGAAGAGGCACTCAATTACTTTAACCATTATAAGGAACTCAGAAAACAGGCACTTCGTGCATATGCGGACCAATACGGACCTTTGACACTGGACTCTGCACAGGTAAACAACCACTGGTGCTGGGCAACACAGCCGTGGCCGTGGGAAGGAGGTATGTGTTAAGTTATGTGGAATTATGAAAAGAGATTGCAATATCCTATCAACATCACACAGACGAACCCAAAAATCGCGCAGGTAATCATCAGTCAGTTTGGCGGACCGGACGGTGAGCTGGCTGCCTCTATGCGGTATTTATCACAAAGATATACTATGCCGTATCGCGAGGTGGCAGGATTGCTTACCGATATCGGTAGAGAAGCCCCTGAAATGTTTCTTTCAGGGGCTTCTTTTCTTTGACTCTTTCAATGCTGCATAACTCCACTTCAAAGGGAGGAAATTCAGATACACATCTATGTGATCTTTATCATTGATCACCATTTTATCTAAAATATGTTTATAAAACTCATCTTCACCTTCAACGCCGTTTATGATTTCATAAACCGCTTCTGTTATTTCACTGATCTGCTGGTGTTGCTGTTTTATGATTGACTGCTGTTTATCAATGCTGCCCATCACCGATTGCAGTTCCGCTACTTTGAAATCATATTTAGATCGTGCTGTCAAAAATTCTTCTTTGCTTATCTCCTCCGATATATAAATGTCAAGCAGCTTTTCCCGTTTCTCTTCCATAATTCCAATCTGTGCTTTCATTTTTTCGATGTCTGTACCGGTTGTATCCATAGCAACAATCGTCTTGATAACGGAAATCAAATTCTTTGTAATCTTATCTTTATCATATTTTAAACTTTTCGTCACAAGCGACATAATATGAACCGCATCTTCATTGCGGATACTAAGCCCCCTGCACCCCACCTGATTTCCCGCCTTGTCAGTGTGCGGACTTCCATATTTTACCGCTTCGTAACAACGCCACGCTTTGTATCGGCTCTTGTCTTTGCGTGTTTTGTATCTTGCCACATAGCTTGAACCGCAGCAACCACATTTGATTTTTCCCGAAAACGGATAACGATTACTGTATTTCGCCTTGCCCTCCTGTGAAAGCGAACGTTCATCTAAAATTCGATTGGCTTCCTCAAACAGTTCTCTGGAAATGATCGGTTCATGATGATCTTTGATAATAACAAACTCCTCTTCCCCGCGGTTATACTTTTTTTCGTGAGAAAGAAAATCCGGCGTATAAGTCTTTTTCTGTACCAGATCTCCGCAATACTTTTCATTACGGATCACACGGAGAATCACCGTATTCTGCCATTCCTTGACATACATAGGCTCAATGCCTTCCTCACGAAGCTCACGGGCGATCACATGCGTACCCTTCCCCTCACAGACAAACTTATGAAAGATACGCCGAACCACTTTTGCGCCTGCCTCATTAATATACATTTTACCGTCACGGACATCGTAACCCAGCATACTTCGTCCAAATACAACGCCCTGTTCCATCCGACGCCTTTGTCCCCATTTTACACGCTCGGAAGTCTTACGACTTTCCTCCTGTGCGATAGAGGACATGATCGTAAGACGAAGCTCCGCGTCACTGTCTAACGTATTGATATTATCGTTCATAAAGATAACACCAACGCCATACTTCTTCAGCTCACGGGTATAATAAATACTGTCAAGCGTGTTTCTCGCAAAACGGGAAATCTCTTTTGTGATGATCAAATCAAAATCGCCGTTTTTCGCACACGTTATCATACGGTTAAATTCTTTTCGTTTCTTTGTGTTCGTACCGGAAATCCCTTCGTCGGCAAAAATCCCGTATAACTCCCATTCAGGATTACGCTCAATATACTCCCGAAAATAACGCTGCTGACTCTCAAAAGAATTTGCCTGATCTTCATTGTCTGTGGAAACACGACAGTACGCTGCAATACGCTTTTTCGCAATGTCTGGTTCCCTCTTTGGGTTTAAGCCTTCATATCGATTCATAGCAAATGTTGTTTTTCAAGCTCCATCTCACAGCGTTCACGCTGGGAATGTGTCAATAGTTTTCTTTGCTCTAAAGAAATCAGAATTGACCTTTGGATATTCATAAGAAATGCCGCATGCTCCTGTTCGTTTAACTCCGGAACAGGAGCACCGACATAAACAAATTCTCTCGCTTGCGTAACCAGCACCTCCCTCATTTTCAATATATGAGGGATTGCTTGTACGATATAACGAAGGGGGATGACCTGTGTACAACCTTATCTCATATGATCTGCATGAGAATGTGATTTCTTTTTTCTGGGGTCGCCCTCTGCCCGATAGATAATCAAGCTGTCTAAATCAAATATTGAACTCCAGACGGTTTCAAAATCCGGCTCATTATCATATTGACACATAAAACCGTAATCACCCTTTAAGAGCTGTCTGGTAGTTTCAATGTAAACGACTACCATTACGATATTCTTCTGAGTTTTGGTGATCAATGTGAATGTTTAGAGCCGTCACATGTCCGTACAAAAATAAAACAAAGGATACATGATATGGCAGCTCTATACGAAAGCTGATACATGCATCTTCATAATCGTTATCCTTTCTATCCTGTATATTCTGTTTTTGTGCAAAAAATAACGCCCACATTTTCTGTGAGCGTTATCGTTGCGGTATTTATTTCAGATACAAAATGCGGCATAGAGAGGAACAATCTTTTTGTTATCCTCAAGGCCGAAGTTTTTAGCAGAGAGCTTGATCGCATAAGCAGGCTTATAGGTATCCATATAGACCTTTAAGCTCTTGGCTCTGGTGTTATCGGCAGACTTGACCTCAATGGGAATAATCTGACCGTCACGCTGAATGATAAAATCGATTTCAGCTCCACGCTGGGACTCCCAATAGTAGGTGTGATAACCGTTAATGGAAAGTTGCACATTGACATAGTTCTCCGCCATACCGCCCTTAAAATCGTTGATTTCCTCGACCATATACAGAATATCATTGGCAGCTAAGTCTTTCTTTGCGCAAAGCAGTCCTAAATCCGATACATAAATCTTGAACGCATCAATATCACGAT
>CAKRJK010000197.1 GCA_934351705.1 uncultured Lachnospiraceae bacterium | reverse complement strand
GTGCTGTACCGTGTCGGCATTTTTCTTCAGGTAGCTTTCCTTTGCGGAAAAAGCCGTGTAAGGAACATAGCCGGAATCAACACCGACAGAGGCAACAACATAGCCGGCATTCTCTTTTTCCAGATTGGTCGCACCCGGTTCAAACTCGACAGAAAAATCACCCGAGCCGCCGGAAAAAGCAGCGGCGGTGCTGCCGAAATCAATGCTTTGGTCAATCGTTAAATCAGAAACAGGATCGATGTTTTTTGATTTGAGAACATATTCAAACACCATTTCCGGCATACCGCCCGCACGACCGCCGAGAACCGTTTTGCCCTTTAAATCATTCCAGTCAAAGTTCGGCATGGATTCTCTTGCAACCACAAAGTTTCCGGCACGCTGCGTCAGCTGGGCAAAGTTCACAACCTTATCGTTTGCTCCCTCGTTGTAGGTGTATACCGTGGTTTCCGGTCCCATAAAGCCAATGTCAGCCTCGTTTGACAATACGGCAGTCATGGTTTTATCCGCACCGAATCCCGTAATCAGTTCTAAGTCAATGCCCTCCTGTGAAAAATAATCTTTTTCAATGGCAACATACATCGGAGCATAGAAAATGGAATGGGCAACTTCGTTGAGCCGTACTTTTGTATTTTCGGATTTTGAGCTGCTGCACCCGAACAGGGAAAAGACAAGGCAGCAGAGTAAAAATACGGAAAGTATTCGTTTTTTCATAGAAACCTCCAGAAAGTATTGTAATTTACAGTATGCAAAAACGAAAAATCGGTCCATGAAAAATAAAATAGGAAAGCCTTTACATGTGGTTTTCAATACTATATAATAGGATTCGAGGTGAATTTATGGCAATCGATATGAAAGAGTTTTTAGAAGGCATTCTCAAATCCTTAGAACACATGGCTTACATTAAGCCGGAGGATTTACCGAATATAGATTTATACATGGATCAGGTCACGACTTTTATGGACAAGCAGTTAGAGCCGTCCAAGCGTCATCCAGAGGATAAGATCCTGACAAAAACCATGATCAATAATTATGCAAAGAATAATCTGCTTCCGCCGCCGGAGAAGAAGAAATACACAAAAGAACATGTGCTGTGTCTGATATTTATTTACTATCTGAAAAATATTCTGAGTATCAGTGATATTCAGCAGATTTTAAATCCGATCACAGACAAGTATTTCGGTCAGCAGAGCAAGAAGTCCATCGATATGATCGACATTTATCAGGAGATTTTTTCACTGGAAAATGAGGAGACGAAGAATCTGCTCAAGGACTTGGGAAGAAAATACAGTATCAGTCAGACTGCGTTTGCGGAGTACACCGGACTCTCGGAGGAGGACCGCAAGTTTCTGCAGAATTTTGCATTGATTTGCGAGCTTAGCTTTGATGTATGGGTAAAGAAGATGATGATTGAAAAGTTAATAGACGAGATGCCCAAAGAGGAACCTACAACGAATAAAAAGACTAAAAAGTAGAATTTTTAGTCTTTTTTTGATGATACTTTTATGTAGTTGTCACGATCAATCGGATGGCGGCATGGTGCGTGAAAATACCATATCATAACCGTCGTTACCGTAATTCAGGGAGCGGTTGACACGGCTGATGGTAGCGGTAGAAGCACCGGTCTTTTCTGCGATATCCAAGTAGGTCTTTTCCTCACGAAGCATTTTTGCGACCTCATAACGCTGTGATAAAGAAAGCAGTTCATTTACCGTACACACATCTTCAAAGAAACGATAGCATTCTTCTTTGTTCTGCAAAGACAAGACAGCTTCAAAAAGCTGGTCTACCGCATCTGTATGAACATTTTTACTCATATGCTGATTCTCCTTTTTTCAAAATGTATCTCTCTGAGAACAGTTTAACATATTAAAGTTATGAAGTAAACCTTTTTTTGCATTGACTGGGGTTCGGAAAAATGCTAACCTTGAACATAGATGATTTTATGAAAAAAGGGGAATTTTATGTACGAGAATTTAAACTCTATGCAAAGAGAAGCTGTGTTCCACACCGATGGTCCGGTGTTGATCTTAGCGGGTGCGGGAAGCGGCAAAACAAGGGTTTTGACGCACAGAACAGCATATTTGATTGAAGAAAAAGGTGTGAATCCATACAATATTATGGCAATCACATTTACCAATAAAGCGGCAGGCGAGATGAGAGAGCGTATTGACGAGCAGGTCGGTTACGGGGCAGAGAGTATCTGGGTGTCCACGTTCCATTCCACGTGTGTGAGAATCCTCCGCCGTTATATCGACAGACTGGGATTTGATACAAATTTCACGATCTATGATTCGGACGACCAGAAAACATTGATGAAAGATATTTGCAAACGGTTGGAGATTGATACCAAAATCTATAAAGAAAAGACGTTTTTAAATGCAATTTCTTCCGCGAAGGACGAGCTGATTGATCCGATGACATTTGCGTTGCAGGCGGCAGGAGATTTTGCAAAGCAGAAACAAGCCACGGTTTACCGGGAATATCAGGACGCATTAAAACGCAATAATGCACTGGATTTTGATGATCTGATCTTTAAGACAGTTGAGCTTTTCAAAAATGATGCGGAGGTGTTAGAGCATTATCAGGAGCGGTTCCGCTACATCATGGTGGACGAGTATCAGGATACCAATACGGCACAGTTTGAACTGATACGGATTTTGGCGTCCAAATATAAAAACCTCTGTGTGGTGGGTGATGATGACCAGTCCATCTACAAATTCAGAGGTGCGAATATTTATAATATTTTAAACTTTGAAAAACATTTTCCTGAGGCAACCGTCATCAAACTGGAACAGAATTACCGTTCCACACAGACGATTCTGGATGCGGCGAACGGGGTGATCCGCAACAACGAGGGCAGAAAAGAAAAATCTCTTTGGACGGACAATTCCCGCGGAGAAAAAATAGATTTCCAGCAGTTTGAGACTGCCTATGAGGAAGCGGACTACATTGCGTGTGACATTCAAAAGAAAGTGCGGGAGGGCAGATATACATACAAAGATTGTGCGGTGTTGTATCGGACCAATGCACAGTCACGTCTGTTAGAAGAGCGTTTTGTGGTGAGCAATATTCCGTACAAGATTGTGGGCGGCGTAAATTTCTATGCAAGAAAAGAGATTAAAGATCTGCTTTGCTACTTAAAAACGATCGACAACGCCAGAGATGATCTGGCGGTACGAAGAATTATCAACGTGCCGAAAAGAGGAATCGGTGCGACGACACTTGCAAGAGTTCAGGACTATGCAAATACCGAGGACATCAGCTTTTACAATGCTCTCCGTGCGGCGGACGAGATTACGACACTCGGCAAGGCAGCGGCAAAAATCAGACCGTTTGTCATGTTCATTCAGACGATGCGTTCCAAAGCAAATGTGCTTGGCGTGACGGAATTGCTTGAGGATGTCATAGAACAGACCGGATATGTCAAAGAGCTGGAGGCAGAGGACAGCGAGGAGGCAAAAGCCAGAATCGAAAATATCAATGAGTTAATCAGTAAGACCGTTTCCTATGAGGAAAAATGCGAGGCGGAGGGCGAGCAGGCAACCTTAAGCGGCTTTTTGGAGGAGGTAGCGTTGATCGCCGACATCGACGGATTGGACGAGAATCAGGATTATGTTGTCCTTATGACATTACACAGTGCAAAAGGTCTGGAGTTTCCACAGGTGTATCTGTCCGGTATGGAGGACGGGCTTTTCCCGAGTTATATGAGTATTGTATCGGATGATTCCGTTTCGGAGTTGGAGGAGGAACGCCGTCTTGCCTATGTGGGAATCACAAGGGCAAAACAGGACTTGACAATCA
>CAKRJK010000196.1 GCA_934351705.1 uncultured Lachnospiraceae bacterium | reverse complement strand
CTTTGGTGTTATGCAAGTCCTTGTGTATATTTTCTTGCTTTTATTTATAAAAAAGGATACCTTCTGCTCTGCAAAAGATACCCCTTTTTGACTCATCCTGTGTTACTCTGTTGCGTCTTCCGGTTTCTCAACTGCGGAAATCGCTGCTTTCTGCATCGGAATACGGCAGTTCTTGTTGCTGCCGAACTCAACGATTACGACATCATCGGAAATATCAATGACTGTTCCGTAGAATCCGCTGGTGGTCAATACGGTATCACCGATTGTCATCTCTGATAACATGGTGTTCTTTTTCTGCTCCTGTTTCTTCTGTGGACGTACCATAAAGAAATACATAAATACAAAAAGAAGAATAATCGTACCTAACATTCCGATTACGCCGCCCTCTTGGCCCATTGCTAAAATTGACATTACTTTTCCTCCTAAATATCTAACTCACTTATTCCATTGTACCTAAAAAATACGTTTTTCGCAATCCTTTTCTAAAGATTCACAAAAAATTCTTTATTTCTCATCCCCGTGACTGATTCCCGAGGTCAACTGTCCCATTCCGTATAATTTTTCTTCTTTATAAGAATGATACTTCCCTTCCTCGATCGCTGCCCGGATCTCCTCCATCATTGTATTGTAAAAATACAGATTGTGAAGGACACAAAGCCGCATTCCCAACATTTCTTTTGCTTTTAACAGATGTCGGATATAAGCTCTGGAATAACGTCTGCACGCCGGACATTGGCATCCCTCCTCAATCGGACGCATGTCCTTTTCGTACTTTTTATTAAAGAGGTTGATCTTTCCCTGATTCGTATAGAGATGACCGTGCCGTCCGTTTCTTGTCGGATATACGCAGTCAAAGAAATCCACGCCCCGCTCTACTGCCTCTAAGATGTTCGCAGGCGTTCCAACACCCATCAGGTACGTCGGTTTTTCTGTCGGCAAATGCGGTGTAACCGCCTCTATAATGCGATACATCTCCTCATGGCTCTCACCGACCGCAAGACCGCCGATCGCATAGCCGTCCAGATCCAGCTCCGAGATTCTCTTTGCATGGTCCACACGGATATCCTCAAAAATTGCTCCCTGATTGATTCCGAATAACATTTGATTTTTATTGATGGTATCCTCCAAAGAATTTAACCTCTGCATCTCTTTCTTGCAACGCTCAAGCCAACGTGTGGTGCGTGCTACGGATGCCTCCACATAGCTTCTCTCTGCCACACTGCTCGGACATTCATCAAACGCCATTGCGATGGTGGAAGCGAGATTGGACTGGATTCGCATACTTTCCTCAGGTCCCATGAAAATTTTTCTTCCGTCCACATGAGAATGGAAGTAAACGCCCTCCTCTTTGATTTTGCGCAGCGTCGCCAGTGAAAACACCTGAAATCCGCCCGAATCTGTCAAAATCGGTTTTTCCCATACCATGAACTTGTGCAGACCTCCGAGCTCCTTGATCAGTTCATCTCCCGGCCGTACATGCAAATGATACGTGTTCGACAATTCCACCTGTGTTTTTATCTGCTCTAAATCCTCTGTCGATACGGCACCCTTAATGGCTGCAACCGTACCCACATTCATAAACACGGGCGTCTGGATCACGCCGTGTACGGTATGGAATTGTCCCCGTTTTGCATTTCCGTCTTTCTTGATTAATTGATACATCTTATATTATTTCTCCTTTATATCCATAACCTTTTCCTTCTGAATTACGGTATGATTTTACCAGACTTTTCACCGCCGTGACAAGCCCTCTTTCCAATATGTATAAAATTTAGGACAATCGTATATAAAGATACAATTTTTAGACAATTTTCGTGTACAAACGACATTTTTTGCAGTATAATGAACATAAATAGGAAAAAAGTAACAAAAGAGGAGGATTTCCAATGAAGATTAAGAGTATTCGTACAGCATTGATTCTGCTGTGCACAGCCATGCTGATTGCTTGTTCTATCGGCGTCAATCTGGTTACTTATGTCGGAATGAAACGTACTATAGCCAAGACAAGCGACAGCTACAAAGAAGCCGTAATATCAGGATACAAATCTCAGATCAAGGATGAAGTCGGTGCTATGCTGACCGTTATCAATATGGTTTATGAAAAAAGCCAGTCCGGAGAGATGACCGAAGCAGAAGCTCAGGAACAAGCCAAAGAAATCCTCCGAAATGCCCGCTACGGCGATGACGATGCCGGATATTTCTGGATTGACGGTACTGATTATACTTTGATCATGCACCCGATCTTACCGGAGCAGGAAGGTACTAACCGCTACGATCTGACCGATCAGAACGGTATTAAGATTATTCAGAACATTATGAAAAGTGCAAATTCCGGCGGCGGTTACAACGAATTTTATTTCACAAAAGCCGACGGTGTTACCGTTGCACCGAAATTAGCTTACTCCGAAATGTTTGAACCGTGGGGATGGGTAATCACCACCGGAAACTATGTAGATAATCTGGAAAAAGACATTGCCAATAACCGCACTTCCCTGCACAACCAGCAGACCAGCATGATAATCCAGAACTTTGTCATCAGCCTGATCCTTATGGCGATTGCCATTGCAATCTGTTTCCGTTTCGGTAACGGTATCAAAAAACAGCTTTTGAATATGCAGGGATTGGTCGGACGTATTTCAGAAGGTAACTTAACCGAGGATGTATCGGTCAGCAGTGCAAATGAGCTTGGTGTGTTAGCCGGTTCTTTAAATGTCGCACAGAGCGGAATCAGCGGATTGGTATCAAAGGTTGGTTCTACCTCCGAGAATCTGAATGTTGCCGAAGAACAATTTGTAGACAACTTCAGCATTATGAATGAAGCAATTGAGAATCTCTCGAACGCAATGGGTGATGTTGCCAAGAATATTTCACAACAGGCAGAATCCACCACAGACGTTGCCGGAAGTGTTGAGAAAATTGCCCAGAACATCCAGAGTACTTCCCAGAACATCATTGATCTGACCGACAATGCGGAAGTGATGAAGAAATGCTCACAGGATTCCGTTACCAGTATGCAGAACCTGTTAAATGTCAACGAGCAGACCATTAAGAACATTGAAATCATGTATCAGCAGACAGAATATACCAATGAATCCGTAGAAAAAATCAGTGAGGCTGCAACCTTTATCAGTCAGATTGCCTCCCAGACCAACCTGCTCTCCTTAAACGCTTCTATCGAAGCTGCAAGAGCCGGTGAAGCAGGACGTGGATTTGCCGTAGTTGCAGAGGAGATCGGTGCATTGGCTACCTCATCTGCCGAAACCGTACAGGAAATCAACACCATCATCAGCGAGCTGACAGACAATGCCGGCAAATGTATGGACATCATGAAAGATATGAACACGACTTCCAAGACGCAGATGGATACCTTGAAAGTAACACAGGATAATTTTGAACAGTTAAAGAGCTCCTTAGAGCTGTGTATCCAGACTGTCCACGAGATTTCCATAAAAATGCAGGAGATCGACAAACAAAAAGATTACGTTGTCGGACATATCGAGAGATTAAATACCCTCTCCGCAGACAATGCCGCATTTACAGAAGAAACCTCTGCTACCTCTGCGGAAATTGACAACGCCGTTAAAAATTCCATGGAAGTTCTTGACCAGGTCATGAACCACACCCATGAACTTCTAAGCAGCGTAGACAAATTCTCTGTATAAAACTTAGACTTAACAAAAAATATCGGGGATAGACGAAATCGTCTATCCCCGATTTTAGTTTACTCCAAGACCGCAAAAAAGTGTCGTGATATTTGAGTGTCGGCAACGCCTATGTCCGAAAGGTTTGGTTCTTCGGACATAGGC
>CAKRJK010000195.1 GCA_934351705.1 uncultured Lachnospiraceae bacterium | reverse complement strand
ACCTGCCGCAAATTTCTTTTTTACCAAAGAAATCACATCATCCTCAACGGAACTCATATGACTCTTTACTTCTATATTCTGCTCTGCTAAGTAATCTAATACTTCTTTTGACTTTATATTTAATTCTTTTGCAAGTTCATGTACTTTGACTTTTGCCATTCTACTACCTCCGTTATTCAATTGTTTGACTGTTTCTGATATTCTTCTCTACCGATTTTGCCAGTTCTTCGTCTGTTACTGCTATTGAGGAGCGAAACTCTTTTCCGATACAATGTCCGAGACTTTCCTTTGTTCCGTACTCATAATATGGAATCTCTCTGTATGAACACATATCCTGAAATTGTTTCTTCGTGTTATCGGAAGCATCCTGTGCTACGACAACAATGACTGCCTTTCCTCCTTTGATGGCTTTCTCCGTAGAAAATTCTCCGCTTACAAGTTTTCTCGCCCTTGCCGCAAGACCTAACATATTCAAGGCTTTATCTTGTTTCAATGCTTTCCATCTCCTTTTGTAAGCTCTCGTATATCTCAGTTGGGATTCCCATTTTTAAGGAGCGTTCTAATCCTTTATTCTTTCTCGCCTTTTTCAGACATTCGCTGTTCGGGCAAAGATATGCACCTCTTCCGTTCTTTTTTCCCGTCGTATCCAAAAGAATCTCATCTTCCGATGTTTTGATGACGCGGATCATGTCACGTTTGCTTTTCATCTCATTGCATCCGACACACTGGCGCATGGGAATTTTTTTATTCGTCATAATCTCCCTCTTCTATCTCTTCTGCTGACGGTTCGTATTCCTCCTCATAGTCTTCGGAATATTCACCTTCTGTATACTCGCCGTCTGCATACTCTTCATCCTCATAATACTCATCTTCGTATTCGTTTTCATAATCAATGAAATCACCTGCTTCTCTTGCCTGTGTTTCACTCTTGATGTCAATTTTAAATCCGGTTAATCTTGCCGCCAATCTTGCATTCTGTCCTGATTTACCGATGGCAAGTGATAACTGATAGTCCGGTACGACTACTTTTGCTTTGCGTTCTTCATCATCTGCGATAACGGAAATGACTTTTGCCGGGCTTAATGCGTTCTGAATTAAGATTGCGGAATTCTCACACCAGTTGATGATGTCGATTTTCTCGCCGCGAAGCTCATTGACGATCGCGTTGACACGTGCTCCGTTCATTCCGACACACGCACCGACTGCATCGACGTCCTCGTCCTGGGAATATACGGCAATCTTAGTTCTGCTTCCCGCTTCTCTTGCAATGCTCTTGATCTCAACGATACCGTCTTTGACCTCGGTTACCTCGGATTCAAATAATCTCTTTACTAAATCAGGATGTGTTCTGGATACCAGAATCTTCGGTCCTTTCGAAGTGGATTTTACTTCTAAGATATAAACTTTAATTCTTTCTGTCGGCTTGAACACTTCTCCCTCGATCTGTTCGCTTTCTGTTAAGATTGCATCTACTTTTCCAAGATTGATGCTGACGTTTTTACCGATATAACGCTGAACCACACCGGTTACCACATCATGTTCTTTGCTGTAATACTCATCGAATAATACTTTTCGTTCTTCCTCACGGATTTTTTGCAAAATGACATTTTTGGCATTCTGTGTTGCAATACGTCCGAATTCTTTTGATTTTACCTCTTCGTTTACAATATCCCCGATTTCGTATACCGAATCAATCATCTTGGCATTTGCCAGACTGATTTCGTTGCAAGGATCTTCCACTGTCTCAACTACGGTCTTTTCCTGGAAAACGTGAAATTCGCAAGTCTCCGGATTGATGCTGACACGGATATTTTCTGATTTTCCAAAATGGTTTTTACATGCTGTGAGCAGTGAATTTTCAATTGCCTCTAAAAGCGTATCTTTGCTGATGTTTTTTTCCTCTTCTAATATATTTAACGCTTCTAACAATTCATTGTTCATTTTTTTCTTCCTCCATTAATTTGTTATTTTACGCTAAAAGTCAAATGCCAGACGAATCAATGCGATTTCGTTCTTAGCAAATGTTAATGTCTCGTCTTCTTCTGTTTCAATGGTAACGGTCTTGTCATCATAAGCCGTTAAAATTCCATAGAATTCTTTGTTCTTGTTAATTGCGCGGTAAGTACGGATCTCTAATTCTTTTCCCATGCTTCTCGCATAATCTTTTTCTTTTTTTAAAGGTCTTCCAAGCCCCGGTGAACTCACCTCAAAGATGTAGGAATCTTCAATATAATCTTCCCTGTCGAGAATATCGTTCATCTCTCTTGCTACCAATTCACAATCGTTGACTGTGATACCGCCCTCTTTGTCAATGTAGGCTCTCAGATACCATGTACCGCCTTCTTTGACGTACTCCACATCTACCAGTTCAAAATTGTTCTTCTCAAGAATCGGCAGAATCAGAGTCTCTGTCTGTGTCTCATACATCTCTTTTCTTGACATATTTCCACACCCTCTTTCTTTATTCAGTTGTTCGATTTATTTGGATTTGTCTGGTATTGCAGGGCTGTAACAACTACCCTACATAAAATCGAGAGCGGACATCTGTCCGCTCTCAACTCCAAGTTACTAAATATCATATTTATGATAACACTATGCTTTGGGAAATGCAAGGGGTATTTTGGAGTAGTTCGCGTCAAATTCGCAGAGCAGGATGTGCTGTCTCAGAATTCACATAATAACACAGTGATATGAATATCTAAAAATAATGGAATAAACTTCCATAAAGTACTTGGCGAAAGGACAAACATTCTTTATAATAAACAAAGGATATTTTTAATATCCATATAATATAAGGGAGGATTTGTTTATGAACAAAAAAATTATGATTGGCATTATTGCCACCGCAGCAGTCGTAATCGGAGGAATCGCCGCGGGAGCCGGCTATCACCATACGCAGGAAGAAAAAGTAAGGATAGAAACAGAAAAGAGAGAAAAGAAACATCTTGATGAATTGACAAAACTCTATGATGCTGCAAAGTTCCAGACTGAGAATGCTATTTTGGATGAGACGGAACGTACTGCTCTTTTAGAATCCGTAACCGGATATGAGAAGAAGTTAGACGGTATTTCCAAAGCAGATGAAAAAGAGTTTAAAGATCTCTGCAAGTCCGTACAGGAAAAATACGATGCTTCCAAAATTTTGTTAGAGCAGGTCGTGGCGGGTATCGGAAGTGCATACCCAACCGAAGAGGGATATTATACCGAAGAGTTTACCTCTTCTGTTACGGCAATGACACAGGAGTTGAATACCTTAAAGGACGATGGTAAGTATCAGGATGCTTATAACAAATATAATGAGATTAATGGTGCTTATATGGCATATGTAGAGAAAGTGAATGCGGAAAGAGCCGCCGCTGAGGAAGCTGCTAAGAAAGCGGGACAGGAAACTACAAAGACTGAGAATAATAAGAAAAACTCTACTTCTACTGCAAGAAGCGGCGGTAAAAACAAGACTGGTTCTAATAGTGGTTCTAATAATGGTTCTGGTAATCCTTCTGGTAGTGTTGCTTCCTCCTCCAATGGTTCTGGTGGTTCTGGTTCTACAAGTTCTGACTTGTATCATGAAGCTATTGAAGCTCGGCAAAGAGGTGACAATGAAGAAGCTGATCGTCTTTTATATGAAGATTATCGAAATATTGTAGATCAATATAACGAAGAACATGGTACTAATTACTAAAAATCACGTAACCTATCATTCCCATGAGAATTTAGACCTCATGGGAATTTTGGCTCTATGTCAAGTGCTGGGGTGTGATTCTTTGAACCACGTCACATTACTTGATTTGGAGCTGTTTTTATATTTGATACATTTTACTATGATTTTGGACACGACAAAGAAACCCTCAAGC
>CAKRJK010000194.1 GCA_934351705.1 uncultured Lachnospiraceae bacterium | reverse complement strand
ACAAAGAAGCGGTGCGATTGGTATTGGAAGGAGAGACCTCCTTTGCGGAGATGATCCGTGTGACATCAGAGGATTAATGGAGAAGAATATGAACAGGATAGAAGAGATTTTAAGAACAGGAAAAGACAGAGGGGCGTCTGACATCCATTTGTGTCAGGACTCACCGGTTATGTATCGGATTGACGGTGCGATGATACCGATGTCGGATGAGATTTTCTCGGCAGCCGATATGGAGCAGTTGGTAACAGAGATGCTGACAGACAAGCAAAAAGAAGAACTGGATACACAGGGCGAGGTGGATTTCGCTTATTCCATAGAGAACTTTAACCGTGTCAGGGCAAATGTCTTTTTGCAAAAAGGCACTTATGCGATGGCATTGCGTCTGCTGGCGTCCGAGATTCCGAATCCGAAGGATTTGGGGATTCCGCAGGCAATCGTAGACCTGACAAACAAAAAGCGGGGAATGGTGTTGGTGACCGGTGCAACCGGAAGCGGTAAATCCACAACGCTTGCGGCTTTGATCGGAACAATCGTGGGACGTGACAAAAAGACAGTGATTACTTTGGAGGACCCGATCGAGTATGTTCACAGCCAGGGAGAATCCATGGTGTTGCAAAGAGAGATCGGTTCGGATTCCATGTCCTATGCCAATGCGGTAAAGGCAGCACTTCGTCAGGACCCGGATGTGATTCTTGTCGGAGAGATGCGGGATTTAGAGACGATTTCCATTGCGATTACCGCAGCAGAGACAGGACATCTGGTATTCTCCACGCTGCATACAAACAGTGCGGCGGCGGCGGTCGATCGTATGATTGATGTATTTCCACCGTTTCAGCAGCAGCAGATTCGTGTGCAGTTAGCCGGTGTGTTGGAGGGAGTGATTGCACAGCAGCTTTTGCCAAAAGAGGGCGGCGGAAGAACCGCAGCATACGAGGTAATGCTTGCGACACCTGCTATCCGCAATCTGATCCGGGAAGAGAAAAGTTTTCAGATTCCGTCTATGATCCAGACAGGCAAAAAAGCAGGAATGCAGCTTATGGATGATGCGATTTACGATCTGTACATGAAGAGCTATATCAGTGCAGAGACAGCAGTTAATTTCGCACATAATCCGATTGCCATGACAGAAAAAACCAGCTTATTTTAGAGGCAGTTACAATAGAAAGGGAACAGCATGAACAGCTATTCTTATACAGCAGTCAGCTCGGACGGAAAAGAAAAAAAGGGCAGTGTGCAGGCGGAGAACATGGAAAAAGCCGAAGCGAAGGTCCGCAGCCAGGGATTGATTCCGTTTGAGATGAAAGAACAGACAGGTCTTACCAGAGACTTGAAAAGAACAGATAAACCGTTAAAATTACGCGTGTTAAGCGTGTTCTGCCGACAGTTTGTAAGTATGTTGAGAGCCGGAGTTACCATTATGGACTCTTTGGAGATGTTACAGCAGCAGACAGAGGACAAACGCTTGTCAAAAGCCATCGGAGAAATCCGCATTGAGATCGGAAAGGGCAGCACCTTGTCCGAGGCAATGAGAGCACAGGGAGAACTGTTTCCGGGCATGATGATTAACATGGTCGAGGCAGGAGAGACAAGCGGAAGTATTGATGCGTCCTTAGAGCGTATGGCACTTCAGTTTGAAAAGAGCAATAAGCTCAAAGGCATGATTAAAAAATCCATGATTTATCCGATCATCCTCGGATGTGTGGCACTCACGATCCTGATCGTCATGGTGGTGATTGTTATTCCGAGATATATGAGGATGTTTGAGGGATATGATTTTCAGATGCCGGCGTTGACGATGTGGATTATGCACATGAGTGAATTTGTCCAGCGGCGGTGGTATGTGATTTTGATCGTAATTGCGGCGATTGTGTATGGAATCCGCAGATTCAAAAAAACAGACAACGGCAAAGCGTTTTTCGGAAAAGCTGCGATTAAGATACCGATTTTTAAAAACCTGAATATCAAAACCTATGCGTCGATGTTTGCGAGAACATTAAGTACTTTGTTATTAGCGGGAATCCCGATGATGGATGCCTTAGACCAGGTGGCAAAGACGATGACGAATGTGTTATACAAAAATGATATTTTAAAAGCCAGAGAAGAGGTGGCAAAGGGAACACCGCTCTCCGTTCCGCTAAAAAGAGGAGAACTGTTTCCACCGATGGTAGTACATATGTTATCCATCGGAGAAGAAACCGGTGAAATAGAACCGATGCTTGATAAACTGGCAGATTACTATGACGAAGAGGTGGAAGTCACAACACAGATGGTACTGGCATTTATGGAGCCGGCAATCATTATCTTCATGGCAATTATCGTAGTAATTCTGGTGCTGGCGATTATGGGACCGATGCTTGCAATGTACAACGGCGTCGGCAATATGTAGGAGAGCAGTTAGGATGAGTGGTGAAAGATGAACAACCGAAAGAATCAGAATCGGGGATTTACTCTGGTAGAGCTGATTATCTGCATCGCGATTATTATCATTGCAGCGGCAATCTTAGTTCCGAAATATTTAGACTATGTGGAGGATGCACAGGCAATCAAAGATGTGGAGAGAGCCCAGAGATGGGGCAAAGCGATCGAGGCACAGGTTGCCGATGATTTTGCACAGCCGGAGGAGGACAAAAAACAGATTACCCTGCCGATACCGACCAATTATTGGAATGCCAAAGATCCCGGAAATATTGATTGGCAATATACCTACAAAGATCAAAAGACCTGTAAAACGATTGAAAAGATTACCGGAATCCCGGTGGAGGGCGTGTCGAATTTCAAAACAGAATTGGGAGTCAAGACACGTATGGGTTCTTACTCCAATTATCAATTCCGGTTATATGTGTCAGAACAGGGTGAGGTCAGGATCACAGTCTGGGGACAGGACAGATACAGAGACAGTACCACCAAAAAGTGGGTGGTTGCACGAGATGAATACGAACTGTATCCGAGTGTTGAAAAAGGCTGCCCGTGGGATGTTGAGGGGAGAAAGGGAAAATAACAATGAATCAGGAAAAAACGAGACGCAACAGAGGTTTTACGTTGCTCGAATTAATCATAGTAGTCGCAATTATGGCAATCCTTGCAATCATTTTAGTGCCGTCCTTTTTAAAACACCTTGAGAGATCAAGAGTGGCAAGTGACATTGAGAATGCACAGCGGATGGGCAGGGCGATGGAAAGCTGGATTGCAGATGCGAGAACACAGGGCAAGCTGACGGGAGACGGCAATCCGTTTGAGGGATATTTGTCAACATTTTATGTTTTTGTGGGCGGTGATGCCGATGACAACGAATATTTTTCCGAGGAGTACTCCAAGAATCTGAACCAACACATGGGTGCGGCGGACGGCCAGCTGGTACAGACCAAACTAAAAGTGCCGTTAAAGAGCAAACAGGACGGCGATAAATACAACTACACCTTTGCGGTATTTGTGGAAGATACGGCAGACGTTAAGATTTATGCGGTGTACAAAGGAGCACAGACCACAAATGCGAAAGTAACGGACAAATACCAACTCTACCCGGAGGTAGAAAAGGGCAGTCCGTGGGATGTGGAAAAGAAATAGATACCGGCGTATCTAATTTCCGGGGGATAGGGCTTCGGAATTCAGATAAATATACATAAAAAATAAAAAGGAGAAACTAATTATGAAAAGAACAAAGCGTAACAACAAAGGATTCTCATTAGTAGAGTTGATCATCGTAATTGCGATTATGGCAATCTTAGCAGGTATTCTTGCACCACAGTTTATTAAGTACATTGGTAAATCAAGAGTATCTACAGATATTCAGAACGCACAGCAGATTGCGACAGCATTAAGTACGACCGCGATATAGGGGCGTTTGTCCAAAAGGCG
>CAKRJK010000193.1 GCA_934351705.1 uncultured Lachnospiraceae bacterium | reverse complement strand
ACTTCCGTACAAGGATGTACGGAAGAGATGCAGCCGAGCCCGGATGGCGAGTCTGCATCGGTTGCGTCCGTCCCCAAACAACTCCCCTCGAAATTCTTAGAACTTCTTAGTCCCGAAGCCCCCGCCCCAATCAAACCACAACCCCACCGCTCCTCAACAACACCAGCCCCAACGTATTCTTCCCCCACCCGCCCTCAAAACAAAATAAAAAAGACAGCCTTTCGTTCTGCTGTCTTTTTTGGAGAAGGTATTTTTACTATGGGGTATAGCAAAAACTATATAATGTATTGGGGGGTTTTTACGATATTTATTGTATCATCGGTCAACGGATAAGTGTGCATAAACTTAACAAAAATCTCACTTTATTTTTATGCATATTGTACATAAGGCTGGTCTAACTCACTTAGACCAGCCTTGTATTTTCTACAAACAGACGATATTTTCGCTTTTTTTCTTTGTAAATTGCCGTTTTTACAGCAGATTGCCATTTGTCTCCGTATCGAGTGCCTGCTCCTCATTCTCGGATTTAAAAAGTGCTTCAAACTCTTCCCTTGAAATCTTTTCTTTTTCCATCAGCATGGTCGCACAAGCCTCCAAAACATCCTCATGCTCCTTAATGATGGATTTCGCTTTTGCGTAACACTCATCAATGATACTCTTGATCTCCTCGTCGATCTTGGTTGCCACACTCTCACCATAACCTCTGGTATGTGCCAGATCCCTTCCGATAAAGACTTCCTCATCGTCATTGTCGTAATTGATCAAACCTACATTCTCCGACATACCGTACTTGGTAACCATGGCTTTCGCCATTGCGGTTGCCTGTTTGATGTCCTGAGACGCTCCTGTGGTAATATCATCAAAAATCAGTTCCTCGGCAACTCGGCCTCCCAAGTCAACTACAATCTCCTGAAGCATTTTTCCCTTGCTGTTAAACATCTCATCCTTTTCCGGTAATGGCATGGTATATCCTGCCGCACCCATTCCCGTAGGAATAATAGAAACGGAGTAAACAGGTCCGACATCAGGAAGTACATGGAATAAAATCGCATGACCTGCCTCATGGTAAGCGGTAATCCGCTTTTCTTTGTCACTGATTACACGGCTCTTTTTCTCAGGACCGATCCCCACCTTTACAAAGGCGTGTTTGATGTCATCCTGCTTGATATAAGCTCTGTCTTCCTTTGCCGCAAGAATTGCCGCCTCATTTAAAAGATTTTCCAGATCTGCTCCGGTAAATCCTGCTGTGGTCTGTGCGATCTGTTTGATATCGACATCATCCCCCAGCGGTTTATTTTTGATATGCACATTCAAAATCTCTTCTCTGCCGCCGACATCCGGTCTTCCGACATGTACTTTTCTGTCAAATCTTCCCGGTCGCATGATTGCCGGGTCTAAAATATCAACACGGTTGGTTGCCGCCATAACGATAATTCCCTCGTTGACTCCGAAACCGTCCATCTCAACCAGCAACTGGTTCAAAGTCTGCTCTCTCTCGTCATGTCCGCCGCCCATACCGGTTCCTCTGCGTCTTGCCACCGCGTCAATCTCATCAATAAACACGATACACGGTGCGTTTTTCTTTGCCTCTTCAAACAGATCACGCACACGCGATGCACCGACACCGACAAACATCTCTACGAAATCCGAACCCGAGATGCTAAAGAACGGTACTCCGGCTTCTCCCGCGATTGCTTTTGCAAGCAGAGTCTTTCCTGTTCCCGGAGGTCCTACAAGCAAAACACCTTTTGGGATTCTTGCACCCAGCTTGGTGTATTTTCTCGGAGCACGCAGGAAATCTACAATCTCCTCCAGCTCTTCTTTTTCCTCTCTCAGACCTGCCACATTATCAAAAGTAATATTTTTATTCTGATCGGTTGTCATCTTGGCACGGCTCTTTCCGAAATTCATCATTTTGGAGCCGCCACCGCCGCCATTGCTCTGGTTGGATAACATCATAAACAGAACAAACATTGCCGCAAACGTCAAAAGCAGCGGCAACAGGGAGGTCAGCCAGCTCTCTGCCGGAACATTCTTTAAAACCCAGGAATCAAAGTCATATTTTTGCATTAATTCCTGTATTTCGTTGACATCCGATACATTCAATTTCTGAACGTCACCGTCCTCCAACGTAATCTTCAAAATTCCCGTCGGTATCTCTCTGTTTGGCTGAATCGTAACCGCCACAACCTCTTCTTCTTTTAACGCCTTTTCAAATTTTGCATAAGTATAAGAGCCCGTTGTCTGCTGACTGTCATTCCAAAAATACCAGACAAGGATCACCGCCAGTATCAGGCATACATATACTCCAAATCCTCTATAATTTTTCTTCAATTAGAAACCTCCTTTTTATTCTTGAAATTCGAGTACTCCTACATAAGGCAGATTCCTATATCTTTGTGCATAATCCAATCCGAATCCAACCACAAATTCATCCGGTATCTGGAATCCCGTATAATCCACATTTACATCTACCACTCTACGTTCCGGCTTATCCAAAAGAGTACAAAGTTTTAAACTTTTCGGTTTTCTTGCCTGCAAATTCTCAAGCAAATAACTAAGAGTTCTGCCGGAGTCAATAATATCCTCTACCACCAGCACATTCTTGCCCTCCAGCGGTTCATCCAGATCCTTGATAATTTTTACAATTCCGCTGGACTTTGTGTCGTCTCCGTAACTTGAAACCGACATAAAATCTAAAAGTACCGGTCCTTTGATTCTCTTTGCCAATTCACATGAAAAGAATACCGAACCTTTCAAAATACAAATCAGGGTAATTGGCTCATCACCGATCGCCTCACTGATCTGATCTGCCATCTCCGCAATTCTTTTCTCCACATCTTCTTCCGGTATTAACACACGAACCGATTCCGTCATTTTCTTTTCCTCCATTAAATTGTACTTCTAAAATTCTTTTTGTATTTTCCTGTACCTTATAATCATTGCTGATTCGATACCCCACGCACCACAGTACATGTGATTCTTCTGTCAGCAGCCAGATAGCATCCCGCTTATCGGCATCTACCTTTTCATTGATAAAAAAGCGATTTAATTTCTGTTCATTGCCCTTGTCATTGCAAATAAAATAGTCGCCTTTTTCACGGCTTCTCGCAGTTAAGCCACCTTTAATCTTATCATAGTCAAAGCATTTCGTATATGTTTTTACATAACTTTTTTCAAAATTATGATTTCTTTCATACACCCTGAAAACAAAATTTCCTTTTGACACAGCCTCTGTCTGTGCCTTTTCCAACTCCTGTCTTGAAATCTCTATCCGCTCTAACGGCTCCGGCTGCTTTTGCGTATCAAGCCGTACCCCCTCATAGACGCGTTTTGCCTCGATTCCGTAGGGAAGTGAAAGTTGCCTGCCCACCTGTTTTTCAAACAATTTTTCTATCTGCTCTAAATGAATCCGTTCAATATCCTTCCGGCTTTTGGAAATATCTGCGATCGCTCTCCCAATCAGTTCCCTTCGCAAAAGCTCCTCCTGCTGCATAATTTCCTGCCTTATCACAAGTGTATGCTCCCGATACTCCAAATATTTTTCCTGCTCCGCCTCTGCCCATTCACGGTAATGTTTCGCTGTCTGCCGCAGCACCCCGGATGCCTGATGGATATGCAGTACTGCCTGCTCGTTGAGTTCGCCGAGCTTCGGAAGTACCTCATGGCGTATGCAGTTTCTGCTGTAAGCCGTATCACCATTTGTACTGTCTACACAAAAATCCTGCCCCTGCCGATCCAAAAATTCAAGAATCTCGTTCCTCTGCACCTCCAAAAGCGGACGTATCACACGTCCTCTGACCGGTGCGATTCCTCCAAGCCCTCTTAAACCGCTTCCTCTGATCAAATGAAAAAGCATGGTTTCCGC